>NZ_CP129104.1:2124798-2338025 GCF_030406605.1 Curtobacterium sp. 458
GGACAGCGGAAGGCGACCGCTCGCGACTGGATCGGCGGCGCCCGTCTGCGGACCCTGACGCTCGGCGTGGTCCCGGTGGTGCTCGGCACGGCCGTCGCGTTCGTGGACAGCGGCGACCCCGGCGACTTCGGGGACTACCTGACGAAGGACGGGCACCTCGCGATCGCCATCCTCGCCCTCGCCGTGGCTCTGTTCCTGCAGATCGGCGTGAACTACAGCAACGACTACTCCGACGGCGTGCGCGGGACGGACGAGTACCGGGTCGGACCCGCTCGACTGACCGGAGCGGGCATCGCGAAGCCCCGCACGGTGCTGACCGTCGCGCTGACGTTCTTCGGCCTCGCTGCCGTCGCTGGACTCGTCATCGTGGTGCTGACCGGCCTCTGGTGGATCCTGCTCGTCGGGGCGGCCGCGATCGTCGCCGCCTGGTTCTACACCGGCGGCAAGCGGCCCTACGGGTACAACGCCCTCGGCGAGGTGTTCGTGTTCGTGTTCTTCGGCCTCGTCGCCGTGCTCGGGACGCAGTACACGCAGATCCAGCAGGTGACGACGAGCGGCTGGGCGGCGGCCGTCGCTGCCGGGTTCTTCGCCTGCGCCGTGCTCATGGTGAACAACATCCGCGACATCGACGAGGATCGGGCGGCCGGCAAACGGACCCTCGCGGTGGTGCTCGGCCGGACGGTCGCGCGCACGCTGTACGGCCTGTTCCTGATGCTCCCGTACGTGGTGCTGCTCTGGTTCGTGCTGCTCTACTTCCGCACCGGGCTGACGTACTTCTCGCTGCTGCTCGCGCTCCCGGCCCTCGTGATCGGGGTCTCGACGCGGAAGCCGCGCGAGCTGATCACGGCGCTGCAGCTCTCGTCGTTCGCGTCGCTCGCGTACGGCGTGGTGCTCGGCATCACGCTCGCCGTCCAGCCGTAGCCGGGCAGCGGCGGGTGCGCCCGCCGCGACGCGATTTGCGGCTGCACAACCGAAGTCACCCCGAACCAGCGGAACGCGCGGTTCGGGGTGACTCCGGTTGGGCGAACGGCGCTCGCACCTTGAACACGGCGCGCCCGCGCCGCCGCGCCGCGTCAGGCGTCGCCGCGTCAGGCGTCGTCGCGACGCGTGGCGTGCCGATCGGCGTCGGAGACGGGCTGCTCGCGCGGGGCCTCACCGTCGGCGGCGTCCACGAAGTCGTCCTCGAAGTCGGTGTCGGCGTCGTGTGCCGGCCCCGGTCGACGCTCGGCCAGGCTCAGCGCGACCCGGTGGCGGAGCTTCCCGAGGGCGATGTACGACACCAGCAGCCCCACGAGCGCGGCGACGATCGTGGCCCAGTACCAGGGCATCGGCGTCAGGACGAGCAGCAGCACGAGGGCGGCCGCGAAGACGCCGAGACGGGCCAGGGTGTAGAGGAGCCACGCTTTCACGCGACAAGTGTACGAAGCTCCGGATGGCAGGTGCTGTACAGGCGCCGTGCCTAGACTCCGTGCATGGTCCGACTGTGGCTCGTCGTCGTCGTCGCCGCCGTGGCGTTCACGGTGTGGGCGGCGATCGACTGCGCCACGATGCCCCGCCAGCGCGTGCGTTCCCTGAGCCGCGGCGTGTGGGTCCTGCTCGTGATCGTCCTCCCCGTCGTCGGCGGTGTCCTCTGGCTCCTGCTCGGTCGGGCACCCGCCGGTCCGGGCCCCGCGCAGCGGTACCGTGGACCCGAAGACGACCCGGACTTCCTCGGCGGCGGACCCACGCCCCCGGAGCGGTCCCGCACGGACAAGGACCAGGACGACGCAACCCTCCGAGACCTCGAAGACCAGTTCCACGACCGGGACGCCCGGGACGACGACGGACGCCAGAACGGCTGAGCGACACCCGGCCAGCAGCACGCCGGCCGACACCGCCGGCGTGCGCCGCAGCCCGGCGACCGACTTCGCCGTCGCGCTCCTGCAGGAACTCGCGCGTACGGGTGTCACGGACGTCGTGGTCAGCCCCGGCTCTCGGTCGCAGGCCCTCGCGCTCGCGGCCGTCGCACTCGAGCGCGCCGGTGGCACCACCGTGCACGTGCGGCTCGACGAGCGCACGGCCGGGTTCTTCGCGCTCGGCCTCGCGGTCGAGACCGGCCGCCCCGCCGCCGTCGTCACGACCAGCGGCACGGCGGTCGCGAACCTGCACCCGGCCGTCCTCGAGGCGCACCACTCCGGCGTCCCGATGATCGTCCTGAGCGCCGACCGCCCGGACGAGCTCCGCGGCATCGGCAGCAACCAGACGACCGTCCAGCCGGGGATCTTCGGGCCCGCGGTGTCGTTCGTCCGTGACGTGCAGGCTCCGGTCGCCGAAACCCCCGCCGACGAACTCCACCGCACGGCTCGCGAGCTCGCCCGACAGGCCGTCGCCGCCGCGTCCGGGCACGAGGGCCAGCCCGGACCGGTGCAGCTCAACGTCGCCCTCCGCGAGCCCCTGTCCGCCGGGCTCGCCGACGGTGCGGTCGCGGCCGTGCCCGACGACGAGGTCGACACCGCGTACGCCGCGCGCCGACAGCACACCGGCCTGCCCGTCGCCGAGCTGACACCGGACGAGGAGCCCGCGACCGTCGTCATCGCCGGGCACGACGCCGGCGAGGACGCCGAACGGATCGCCTGGGAGCTCGGGGCACCGCTCATCGCCGAGGTGTCGAGCGGGGCCCACTTCGGTCGGCACCTCGTCGTCGCCTACCGGCAACTCCTGCAGGACCCGGCGTTCGGCGGCGCCGTCCGTCGCGCCGTCGTGCTCGGACACCCCACGCTCAGCCGCGAGGTCCCCACGCTGCTGCAGCGGGCCGACGTCGAGACGATCGTGGTCCGCGCACCGGGAGCCGACGTCTACGACCCGGCCCGTGCCTCCCGGCCGGACGCGGCGACCACGGTCGTGTCCGGCGTCCGCGTCACGGGCCGCACCACCCCGGCGCACCGCGCGTGGGTGGGCCGCTGGGTGGTCGCGAGCCGCGCGCTGCTCGGCGAGGGTGACGCCGCGCCCGACCTGGACGCGAAGCGGTCGCCCGACCGCGCCGAGCGGAACCGGTTCCTCCGCGACGAGGTGGCGCTCCGCCGACGCCCCGTCGACCGAGCGATGCTCGCCGAGGCCGTGTGGGGCGTCACCTGGCCGCACGACCGGCTCGTGCTCGGCGCGTCACAGCTCATCCGCGTCGCGGACGGACGGGTCCCGGGCAAGAAGCTGCGTGTGCACGCCAACCGCGGACTCGCGGGCATCGACGGCACCGTGTCGACCGCCCTCGGCATCGCGGCGGCGCTCGAACGGTCGTCCGCCTCGATCGGGACGACCCGCGTGCTCGTCGGGGACCTCACGTTCCTGCACGACCTCGGGGCCTTCGTCACCGGGACCGCGGAGCGCACGCACCGGGTGCAGGTGGTCGTGGGCAACGACGGCGGCGGGGCGATCTTCCGGGGGCTCGAGGTCGCGGCCACCACGCCCGAGGCCGACATGACCCGCATGATGAGCACGCCGCAGCACGTGGACGTCGAGCGGGTGGTCACCGGGCTCGGGTGGCAGTACCGGCGTGCCGCGACGTGGGGTGACCTGGAGCAGGTGCTGACGGACCCGACCGAGCGGATCGTCATCGAGGTGCCGCTGGCCGACTGAGCGGCGTGGGCCGCGTGGTCTCGCTGGTCGCGTCCGTCGGGCGCTGGTCGTGACGGCCTGGAGGCACGGCGCCGGCCCGCCACGCGCCTCCCGTCCGGCGGGTGGCGCGGCCGTCAGGCGAGGGCGTCGGTGATCGGGCGGAACTTCAACGCGGTCTCGGCGACCTCGCGCTCCGGGACCGACCCCGCGACGATGCCCGCACCGGCCCAGGCCCGCACCGTCCGGTCCGGGGTGATGCGGGCGCTGCGGAGCGCGAGCATCCACTCGCCGTCGCCGTTCGCGCCCAGCCAGCCGACCGGCCCGGCGTAGCGTCCGCGGTCGACGCCCTCCAGCTCCGAGACCAGTCGCACGGCGACGTCGGTCGGGGTGCCCGCGACGGCTGCGGTCGGGTGCAGGGCGTCGGCGACGTCGAGCGACGTCGTCCCCGCGGGCAGGGTCGCCTGCACGTCGGTCGCGAGGTGCCAGAGGTTCGGCAACTGCAACCGGAACGGCTCCGGGTCGGCGCGGAGGTCGGTGGCGAGGGGACGGAGGGCGGCGAGCAGGCTCTCGATCGCGAAGGCGTGCTCCTCCACGTCCTTCGTGCTCGACGCGAGGGCCTCGGCGGCGGCGCGGTCCGACACCGGGTCGTCACCGCGTGCGGCGCTGCCGGCGAGCACCCGCGCGGACACCCGCGTGCCGTCGGTGCGGGCGAGCGTCTCGGGCGTCGCTCCGACGATCCCGTCGACGGCGAAGGTCACGCACTGCGGGTACGCCTCGGCGAGGTCGAGGAGGAGCGCGCGCTGGTCGGCGTCCTCCGGCAGCGTGCCGACGAGGTCACGGGCGAGGACGACCTTCCGGGCGTCGCCGGCGCCGATGCGGCGGACGGCCTCGGCGACCGAGCGGGCGTAGGCGTCCTCGTCGATGCGTCCCGGCGTGAGCGCCACCCGGACGTGACCGCCCACGCGGGGGACCGGCACCGAGGTCCGGCGGAACGCCAGCGGTGCCGGGTCGGGCGTCGTGTCGACGGCGGTCAGCCAGGCCTTGCCGCGACGACGGCCGATGACCACGCGGGGGACGATGAGCACGCTCGTGTCGGCGGAGTCGTCCGCGAACGCGAAGGCACCGAAGGCGACGAGGCCGGAGCCGCGGAGCTGCACGGGGTCGTCGACCTCGGCCGACGCGACGACGTCCCGCCAGAGGGCCGAGGCATCGCGCATCCGGGACGGCCCCGTGAACTCGAACCGCAGCGCCTCACCGATCCCGACGATCCCGTCACCACCACGGACGAAGGCCAGCGGGGCGTCGTGCAGGGTGTGGCGGAGGACGTCGCCCGGGTCGTCGAGGATCCGGGTCGAGACCGTCAGCGGCGGGGCGGCCGTGGTGGTTCGGGGCACGCACCGATCGTACGCGCAGCACCCCTGCCGGTCGCGTCCGGGCCACGCGACGCACGCTCACGGGAACGCACCGGCACGGACCTCTAGGATTGGTCGGGTGAGCAGAGCGGACCTGAACAAGCGGCCGGACGAAGTGGCGGCCATGTTCGACGACGTCGCGGCGAAGTACGACCTCACGAACGACATCCTCTCCGCGGGCAACGCCCCGCTGTGGCGCGTCGCGACGGTCCGGGCGGTCGACCCGCAGCCGGGCGAGAAGGTGCTGGACATCGCCGCCGGCACCGGGACGAGCTCGGCGGCCTTCGCGAAGAAGGGTGCCGAGGTCACGGCGCTCGACCTGTCCGCCGGCATGATCCGCGTCGGCCGTGAGCGCCACCCCGAGATCACGTTCGTCGAGGGGGACGCCGAGCAGCTGCCCTTCGACGACGACACGTTCGACGCCGTCTCGATCTCCTTCGGCCTCCGAAACGTCAACGACCCGCAGCAGGCGCTCGGCGAGATGCTCCGCGTCCTCAAGCCCGGCGGCCGCGTCGTCATCTGCGAGTTCTCCACGCCGCCGCTCGCGCTCCTGCGCTTCGGGTACGGCACCTACCTCAAGCGGGTGCTGCCCGGCGTCGCGAAGCTGTCGTCGAGCAACCCCGCCGCCTACCGCTACCTCGCGGAGTCGATCGACGCGTGGCCCGAGCAGCAGGTGCTCAGCCAGTGGCTCCGCGGCGTCGGCTTCACGATGGTCGCCTACCGGAACCTCACGGCCGGTATCGTCGCACTGCACCGCGGCCGCAAGCCAGTCGCGGGCACGGTCCGCGCCTCGGTCGCTCGTCGCGCGAAGGCCCGCCGTGACCACCAGGTCACCGGCGAGCAGCCGCGCGTCCAGCCGGGCACCGACGCCGCCGACCACGACGGCTGAACCATCCCCTCCCCGAGTACGGAGCAGCACTTGAACCCGAGCGTCCCGGTCGCACGTCGCGCACCGAGTCTCCGCGCCTCGCTGGGCATCGGCGAACGGCTGTTCGCGTCCCCCGCCGACCGACGGTTCATCACCGCGGTGGACGACGGGCTCGAGGTCGTCGAGCACGCGCTCGAGGCCGCGATGCACTCGGCCGACACGCTGGCCGACACCACGAGCCGGTACCTGCTCGCCGCCGGTGGCAAGCGCATCCGGCCGACGCTCACGCTCCTCATCGCGCAGCTCGGCCGCGGCGTCACGGACGAGGTGGTGAAGGCCGCCGTGAGCATCGAGACCACCCACCTCGCGTCGCTGTACCACGACGACGTCATGGACGAGGCGCCCGTCCGTCGCGGGGTCCCCGCGGCGCACGTGACCTACGGCAACAACGTCGCGATCCTCACCGGGGACCTGCTCTTCGCCCGTGCGAGCCTCATCACGGCCGACCTCGGCGTCGAGGGCATCCGGATGCAGGCCGAGACCTTCCAGCGGCTCTGCCTGGGGCAGCTGCACGAGACGACCGGCCCGCGCGAGGGCGAGGACGCCGTCGCGCACTACATCCAGGTGCTCAGCGACAAGACGGGTTCGCTCATCGCGACCGCCGCGCGCGCTGGTGTCCTCTTCTCCGGGGCGGACCGGGCCTACCTCGAGCCGGTCGCGGTCTTCGGCGAGAAGGTCGGCGTGGCCTTCCAGCTCGTGGACGACGTCATCGACCTGGCTCCGGCGGGCGACCGCACCGGCAAGATCGCGGGGAACGACCTCCGTGCCGGCGTCGACACGCTGCCGCTGCTCCACCTCCGGGCCCTCGCTGCGACCGACCCCGACGCCGCGGCCGTGCTCCGACGGATCGAGGACGACGTCCGGGACGCCGACGACGACGCCGTGGACACCGAGGCCTACCAGTCCGCGGTCGCCGCCCTCCGCGACCACGAGGCGACCGCCACGACCCGGGCCGTCGCGGTCCGCTGGGCCGAGGAGGCAGTCGACGCGCTCGCTCCGCTGCCCGACGGCACCGTGAAGAAGGCCCTCACCCGGTTCGCGGAGTCCGTCGTCGACCGCAGCCGCTGACAACCGCTCGACGGTGCCCACCGGCACCGACGAGCCGCACGACCCCGGGAGCACCCCACCCGAACGAACTGGAGACGATCAGTGCCCACCCTCCGACTCGCCATCGTCGGCGCCGGCCCCGCCGGCATCTACGCCGCGGACATCCTGCTCCGCGAGGCGCACGGCCACGACGTGTCGATCGACCTCTTCGAGCAGCTCCCCGCGCCGTACGGGCTCGTCCGGTACGGGGTCGCGCCGGACCACCCCCGCATCAAGGGCATCATCAACGCCCTCCGCGACGTGCTGGACCGCGGCGTCGTCCGGCTGTTCGGCAACGTCCGCTTCGGCGAGGACATCACCCTCGAGGACCTCAAGAAGCACTACAACGCGGTCGTGTTCTCGACGGGCGCGATCAAGGACGCCGACCTCGACATCCCCGGCATCGACCTCGAGGGCTCGTACGGCGCCGCCGACTTCGTGAGCTGGTTCGACGGCCACCCGGACGTCCCGCGCACGTGGCCGCTCACGGCGGAGAGCGTCGCGGTGATCGGCAACGGCAACGTCGCCCTCGACGTCTCGCGGATCCTGGCGAAGCACGCCGACGACCTCCTGCCCACCGAGATCCCGGACAACGTGTACGAGGGACTCAAGACGAGCCCCGTCACCGACGTCCACGTGTTCGGCCGCCGCGGTCCGGCGCAGGTGAAGTTCACGCCGCTCGAGCTCCGCGAGCTCGGCGAGGTCCGCGACGTCGACATGGTCGTGTACGACGAGGACTTCGACCACGACGAGGCCTCGCTCGCGGCGATCCAGACGAACAAGCAGGTCATGGTGATCAACCGCGTCCTGAACCAGTGGCGCGAGCGGGAGGTCGGGCAGGCCAGCCGTCGTCTGCACCTGCACTTCTACGCGAAGCCCCTCGAGCTCGTCGGTGACGCGGACGGGCACGTCGCCGCGATCCGGTACGAGCGCACCCGGCCGAACGGCGAGGGCGGCGTCGAGGGCACGGGGGAGATCCGGGAGATCCCGGTCCAGGCCGCCTACCGCGCGGTCGGGTACTTCGGCTCGCCACTCCCCGGCCTGCCGTTCGACGAGCGCCAGGGCATCATCCCGAACCGCGAGGGCCAGGTCCTGGGCGAGGACGGTCAGCAGCTCCCCGGCGTCTACGCGACGGGGTGGATCAAGCGCGGACCGGTCGGCCTCATCGGGCACACGAAGTCCGACGCGATGGAGACCGTGCAGCACATCGTCAACGACCAGGCCTCGTGGTGGACCCCGGAGGACCCCTCCGCCGAGGCCGTCCCGGCCCTGCTCCGCGAGCGCGGCGTCGCCTACACGGACCTCGACGGCTGGCACAACCTCGACGAGCACGAGCTCGCGCTCGGCGCAGCGGTCGGCCGCGAGCGCATCAAGGTCGTCCCGCGTGACGAGATGGTCGACGTCTCGCTCGGCCGGGCCGCCGCCCCGACCAGCTGACGGACCGTTCGCCGTGACCACCGCAGCACGCCCCGTACCGCCCGACGCGGTGCGGGGCGTGCCCGCGTCGGGGCCCCGACTGCAGGGTGTCGACGTCGCCCGGGCGATCGCCCTGCTCGGCATGATCGCCACGCACGTCGGCGACGTCCCGGACGGGGTCGACTGGTCGGACCCGTCGACGTGGGTCGCCGTCGCGCACGGCCGGTCCTCGTCGCTCTTCGCCGTCCTCGCCGGGGTGTCGATCGGCCTCACGAGCGGTCGGACCCGCCCGCCAGGTCCGCCGCTCATCGGTCGGGTGCGAGCCCGTCTGGCGATCCGCGCCGTCGCGGTGGTCGGGATCGGCCTCCTGCTGATGGCGCTGGGCACGCCCGTGTACGTGATCCTCCCGACCTACGGCGTGCTCTTCCTGCTCGCGATCCCGGTGCTCCGGGTGCGCGCCCGCTGGCTCCTCGCCCTCGCGGGCGTGTGCGCGGTCGCTTCGCCCGTGGCCGCGCTCGCGGTGCTGCCCCTGTACGCGGAGGCGGGCATGTGGGAGGTCCAGCTCGGTCTGGTCTACCCGGTGATCACCTTCCTGGCGTACGTCCTGGTCGGGCTCGCGGTCGCCCGGGCCGGCGGTCTGGAGGCACGGGTCACCCAGGTCGCGCTCCTCGCGTCCGGCGCGCTGGTCGCCGTCGCGGCCTACGTCATCGGGACCGTGCTCGCGCCGGTGCCCGCCGATGCACCGTGGGCGTCGTTCCCCGGCGTGCCGTACGCACCGCAGGGCAGCACGCCGGCACAGGCCCTCGCGCAGGAGTTCCTGTCGCCGCGGGACCACTCCTCCTCGGTCGTCGACGTCGTCGCGACCGCCGGAGTCGCCGTCGCGGTGACGGCGCTGTGCTGCCTGCTCGTTGACGGTCGCGGCCGGACGGTGCAGCGGATCGCGTTCCCGCTCGTCGCCGTCGGCGCGATGCCCCTGTCGGTGTACGCCTTCCACCTCGTCGTGATCGCGTTCCTGCCCGATTACCCGCAGAGCGCCGCCGCCTGGGGATGGTTCGCGATCGGTTCGGTGCTCTTCGCGATGACGTGGCGCACGTTCCTCGGTCGCGGGCCGCTCGAGCGCCTGCTCGCCCGACTCACCGGAACCGTCCCGCTCACCCGCTGAACCACCGCCCCCCGGCCGCCGTCGAACCACGAACCCGACGTCGAACCAGGACCCGGACGCGGTTCGACGTCGCTTCCGCGGTTCGACGTACCGAAGTGCCCTTCGCGACCGCGCACCGGGGCGGGCCGACCCACAGGGGCCGACCCGTGCCTCCCGGCCGTGCCTACTGGAGCGCCGCCGTGAGCCGCGCGACGTTGTCGAGCACCTTCGACCGGCGCGGCCGGTCCACCCACGAGTCGAGCGTCAGCTCGAAGCTGTGCTCCTTGTAGGCGTCCTGCACCCGGCGGAGTGCGTCGACGAAGCGGCTGCCGCGGACCATCACCGACACCTCGAGGTTGAGGCTGAACGACCGCATGTCCATGTTGCTCGACCCGATCACGGCGACCTCGTCGTCGATCGTGAAGTGCTTCGCGTGCAGGATCGTCGGCGCCCGGTAGAGCCAGATCTTCACCCCGGCGCGGAGCAGCCCCTCGTAGTAGGAACGCTGCGCGTGCCAGGTCATCGCGTGGTCGCCCATCTCGCCGACGAAGAGCTCCACCTCGACCCCGCGCTGGGCCGTCGTCGTGATGGCGTAGAGCATCGAGTCGTCGGGGACGAAGTACGGCGACGTGATCGACACCTTCTGCTGCGCCGAGTACAGCAGCGCGTTGAAGAGGCGCAGGTTGTTCTCGCCGTCGAAGCCCGGACCGGACGGCACCACCTGGCAGTCGAGGGCGTCGCCGCGGTCAGCGCGCTGGACCGGGTCGCTCTCGCGGAGGAGCAGCTCGTCGGTCTCGCTGTACCAGTCCGTCACGAACAGGGCGTTGAGCCCCGCGACGACCGGCCCCTCGAACCGGGCGAACAGGTCCTTGTAGGCCATGTGCCGCTTCTTGTGCGACTCGAGGTCGTAGGACTTGTCGATGAGGTTCTGCGACCCCGTGAACGCGACCGAGCCGTCGATCACCATGATCTTGCGGTGGTTCCGGAGGTCGGGGCGCTGGAACTTCCCCTGCAGCGGCTTGAGCGGCAGCATGAGGTGCCACTCGATGCCGGCGCGGTCGAGGAACGCCAGCGTGTCCTTGTAGTCCGGGTAGCCGCGGCTCGCCCAGTGGTCGAGGAGGAACCGCACGGTCACGCCGCGGGACTGCGCACGGGCGAGGGCCTCGAAGAACGGTCGGGTCGTGTCGTCGAGCGTCGCGATGTAGAACTCGACGTGCACGAACCGACGCGACTGGTCGACCGCGCGCGTCATCTCGGCGTACGACTCCTCGTAGTCCGGGTAGAGCTCCGCCGAGTTGCCGCCGACGAGGGGCATCGACCCGAGCCCGCGGTTCAGCGTGACGATGCTCTCGAGCCACGGAGGCCACGGATGGTCCTTGCGGACGCGGTCCATGCCCTCGGTCTGGTCGAGGATGTACTGGTTGATCTCCGCCTGCTTGTCGCGGCGGTCACGTGGGAGCTTCGTCGACCCGATGACCAGGAACACGATGAACCCGATGTACGGGATCAGGAAGATCGCGAGCAGCCACGCCGTCGCGGTCTGCGGCTTCCGGTTGATCGGGACGTAGATGATCGAGAACACACGGATCGCGAGGTCGAGCAGGACCAGCAGGATCGTGATCGCGACGGAGAGCCAGTGCTCCACGGTGACGTCGTCGGTGTCGGGTCAGGCGGACGCGGGCGTCAGCGGAAGTTCACGAACTGCAGCGGGACGTCGAACTCTTCGCCCTTCAGCAGCTGGATGGTGTTCTGGAGGTCGTCGCGGCTCTTCGAGGACACCCGGAGCTCGTCGCCCTGGATCTGGCTCTTCACGCTCTTCGGCGCCTGCGCGCGGAGGAACGCGCCGATCTTCTTCGCGACGTCCTGCTCGATGCCGTTCTTGAACTTCACCTCGATGCGGAACTCCTTGCCCGAGGGGAAGGGGTCGCCGGCGTCGAGGCTCTTGAGGCTGATGCTGCGCTTGATCGCCTTGGACTGCAGCACGTCGAGGACGGCGCGGGCCCGCTCCTCGGAGTTCGCCTTGATGAGGACGTCGTCACCGCTGAACGCGATCGATGCGCCGGCGCCCTTGAAGTCGTAGCGCTGTTCGATCTCCTTGGCCGCCTGGTTGACGGCGTTCTCCGCCTCCATCTTGTCGACCTTGCTCACCACGTCGAAGGAACTGTCTGCCATGCCGGACAGCCTATCGGCGGCCGGGAGGCGCGGTTCAGGACCGCGGACCGGCCCGGCTCGACGGGGTGGTCACGACCACCCCCGCGCATCGGCTATGCTGTTCTGCGCGCCTCCGGTTGGTGATCACACGGGCTGGGTGCGCGATGGCAAGTTACCCAAGCGGCCAAAGGGATCTGACTGTAAATCAGCCGGCGTAGCCTTCGGGGGTTCGAATCCCTCACTTGCCACGTGATCGAAGCCCCCTCCTCGGAGGGGGCTTCGTCGTTCCCCGGCAAGATGGGTGCATGGCTCCTGAACCCACGCCGTCCGCGTTCGCCGACCTCGCCGAGTCCATCGCCCGTGAGGCCGCCGCGCTCGCTGCCCGCCGACGCGCCGAGGGGGTCGAGGTCGCCGACCGGAAGTCGAGCGTGGTCGACGTGGTCACCGCCGCGGACCGGGAGGTCGAGGACCTCGTCCGCCGCCGGATCGCCGAGGCACGCCCGGACGACGCGGTCCTCGGCGAGGAGGCGGGCGGGACGGACGGGACGAGCGGCGTCACCTGGGTCGTCGACCCGATCGACGGCACTGTCAACTACCTCTACGGACGCCCCGACTACGCGGTGAGCATCGGCGTCGTGCGCGGTGCTCCGGACCCCGCGACGTGGGAGCCGATCGCGGGCGTCGTCGTCGCACCGGCCACCGGGACGGTGTTCCGCGCCGTCGCCGGAGGTCCCGCGACCCGGGACGGTGCGCCGATCGTGGCCGCGTCGCCCGACTCGCTCGCCGAGACGCTGCTGTCGACCGGGTTCGCGTACACGGCGGAGCGTCGCCGCGGCCAGGTCGCCGTGCTCGCGGAGCTCATCGGGAGCGTCCGGGACGTCCGTCGTGGGGGATCGGCGGCGCTCGACTGCTGCGCGGTGGGGGACGGCACCGTCGATGCCTACTACGAACGTGGGATCAACCCGTGGGACATGGCCGCCGGGTCGATCGTGGCCGCGGCGGCCGGGGCCGAGGTCCGCTCATGGCAGGCGGGGGACACGCGGTCGTTCCTGTTCGCGAGCGCCGCGGTGGCCGACGAGCTCGAGGCCCTGCTGCACCGCGCCGAGGCCGCAGCCCTCGGGGTCACACCGGCCTGAGCGGCGTGCAGCCCTCGGACTGGGGGAGCGCCGAGCCGGGGGACACGACTGGCGGGCAGTGTTGTCCTTTGCTACCGTTCAGGGGTTCCGTTACCGGCTCGTTACCAACGGCCCCACTCCTCCCCCGATCAGGATCAGCACCGAACGCATGCCCGACGCCTCCACCACGTCCGCACCGACCGACGTCACCGTCGACGCACCCACCCCGGTCGTCCACCTGACCCGACGAGCGCGCATCGAGGCCGAGCGAGCCGCTGCACGTACGACGCCGATCGGCAGGACCGAGGAGTTCGCCGCGATCGTCGGCGCCCCCGTCGACGCGGTCGCCCCGGCGTCCCCGGTCGACCGCGCGCCCGCGTCGCCGGTCGACCGCGCGCCCGCGTCCCCGGTCGACCTCGCGCCGACGTCGCCGGTGCTGCCCGTCGCCGACGCTGGGCCGGCGACCCCGCCCGCGCCGACGTCTCCGGTCGTCGCGCCGGCCGCCGAGCGCGCCGCTCCGGCATCGCCGTCCCGGATCTCGCGCCGCGCCGGGTCCACCACCGCTCCCGCCTCGTCGCGCCGCGGCGGGGCCACCGCCCGCGTGCGTCCGGCCCGCCGTCCTGCCGCCCCGGCAGCGACGGCCGCTCCTGCCCCTGCCGGCGCGGCGTTCCGTCGCACCGCCTCGCGCGTCACCGCGGTCGGAGCCCTGCTCTTCGTCGCCGGACTGGTGGTCTCGACCTCCCTCCCGGCGCAGGCGCTCTACACGCCGGAGGCCGGCTCGACCTCGGCCCGGTCCGCCGCCTCCGGGAGTGCCCAGTCGATGAGCGTCGGGCAGGCCGCGGACGGCTCGACCACGCGTGACCAGTACACGGTCTCCGACGCCACGCAGTACGCCAACACGGATGCGTCGGCGTTCACGAACGACGCCGACGGCACGATCCAGTGGCCCTTCCTCACCGGTGTCCCGATCACCTCGGGCTTCGGCGGACGCCAGGTCGCCGGCTGCTCGTTCTGCTCGACGAACCACATGGGCGTCGACTTCGCGCCGGGTGAGGGCACCCCGATCCGGGTCATCGCGGACGGCGTCGTGACGAAGGTCCAGGCGAACGACGGCGGCTTCGGCAACGACGTCTGGGTGACCCACGACGTCGACGGCAAGCAGTTCGTCAGCGTCTACGGCCACATGAAGGACAACACGTTCAAGGTCGTCACCGGGCAGCAGGTCTCGGTCGGTGACGAGCTCGGCGAGGTGGGCAGCACCGGCAACTCGACCGGCCCCCACCTGCACCTCGAGATCCACGTCGACGGCATCCCGGTGGACCCGCTGACCTGGCTCGAGGAGAACGCGGACTAGCGGCCTCCGCGGCGGCACGCCCGGGCGTCGAGCCCGGTTCCGGACCACCGTCGCGAGTCTGCTACTCTCGTGTGGTGCCGTTCGCGGCACATCGCCCCGATAGCTCAGTGGTAGAGCACTTCCATGGTAAGGAAGGGGTCGTCAGTTCAATCCTGACTCGGGGCTCCGACCCGGAGCGAGTGTCGCCTCCGGATCTCCGGCGGGGTAGCTCAGTTGGTTAGAGCACACGGCTCATAATCGTGGTGTCGCGGGTTCAAGTCCCGCCCTCGCTACAGCAAGGCCCGGCGCGTTCGCGTCGGGCCTCTCCTGTTCCCGGCGTTCGCCGCCGTAGTGCGCGCCGGCTCAGTGCGCGCCGTGGTCCGTCCGGTCGACGCGCGCCGGCTCAGTGCGCGCCGTGGTCCGTCCGGTCGACGAGCACCCCGGCGGAGCGCAGGGCCCCCTCGACCGCGCTCGTCACCTGCCGCCACGCAGCGCGCCGACGCTCCGCCCCGATCGCCCCGCCCGCTACCGCGGTGCCGTGGTGGAGCGGACGCACCGTGATCGTCGTGGATGCTCCGGTCACCGTCGTCGACAGCTCGTAGTGCCGGAACTGCCGCGAGGGGTGGACGAGCGCACCGAGCAGCGTCGTGAGGAAGCGGCTCCCGCTCCGTGCCGTGATCGTCCCACCGGTCGTCGTCACCTCGTGTCCGCTCCGGCGCAGGGCCGCGCTCGCGACCTCCATCGCCGCTCGCCGGTCCCCGGTGTGTACGGCGTACTCCGTCCGTGCCTCCATGGCTGCTCCCTCCCCGAGCTCGCGCGACACCCCCCGACGTCGCTCCTGCAGCATAGCCGATGCATCCTCATGGACATCCGGTGTCGGACCGCGCTCGGTAGACTGCCGGACGTGTCTGTGAACCCCGAGCTCGTCGGCAGGACGTTCCCGCCGGCCCAGCCCTACCTGGTCGGTCGCGAGAAGGTGCGCGAGTTCTCCCGCGCCGTCTTCGCCACGAACCCGATCCACCACGAACCGGAGGCCGCCCGTGCCGCCGGCTACGACGACGTGGTCGCACCGCCGACCTTCGCCGTCGTCGTGCAGGAGGCCACGCTCGCCCAGCTCCTCGCCGAGCCGGACGCCGGGATCGACTTCTCGCGGGTCGTGCACGGGGAGCAGGCCTTCACGTACGACCGCCCGATCGTGGCCGGCGACGAACTGACCGCCACGCTGACCGTGACGAGCGTGAAGACCCTCGGCGGCAACGCCATGGTCACCGCCGAGAGCACGATGAACGACGCCGCGGGGGAGCACGTCGTCACGGCGACCTCCACCCTCGTGGTCCGAGGAGACGACGCATGACCACCGCACCCGCGACCTCGCTCGAGGTCGGCACCGTCGTCGCCGAGCGCGAGGTGCACCTCACGCGCGACTCGCTCGTCCGGTACGCCGGTGCCTCCGGCGACTTCAACCCGATCCACTACCGTGACGACGTCGCCGCGTCGGTCGGGCTCCCGGGCGTCCTCGCGCACGGCATGCTCACGATGGGCCTCGCCGTCCAGCCCGTCGCCGAGTGGCTCGGCGACCGCGGCTGGGTGACGCGGTACGGCGTCCGCTTCACCCGTCCCGTGGTCGTCGACCCGCAGGACGGCGCGACCGTCGGCGTCGTCGCGAAGGTCGGCACCGTCGACGACGACGGGCGCCCGCAACGCATCGACCTCACCGTGACCGCCGCCGGGCAGACCGTGCTCGGCAAGGCGCAGGTCACGGTGGCGTTCCGCTGACCGTGACGGACGCCCTGCTCGCCGACCTCACGACGCTCCGCGTCGGCGGTCCTGCGAGCACCCTGCTCACCGCGACGACCACCGAGGAGCTCGTCGAGCACACCCGCACCGCCTGGCAGGACGACGACTGGCTCGTCGTCGGTGGTGGGAGCAACCTCCTCGTGGCCGACCCGGGCTTCGACGGCACGGTCGTGCTCGTCCGCACACGCGGCATCGACCACGAGATCGACGTCGACGGCGTCACCGTCCGCGTGGCGGCCGGTGAACCGTGGGACGCCTTCGTCGCGCAGACGGTGACGAACGGCTGGACCGGCCTGGAGGCACTGAGCGGCATCCCGGGCACGGTCGGTGCCGCCCCCGTGCAGAACATCGGCGCCTACGGGGTCGAGCTGTCCGACGTGCTCACCCGCATCGAGTTCCTCGACGCGTCGACGGGGGAGCGCGCGTGGGTGCCCGCGGCCGAGCTCGCGCTCGGCTACCGCTCGTCGACCCTGAAGCACGGACGACGCGGCGTGGTGCTCACGGTCGAGTTCCGGCTCGGCGCCGCGTCCGACGACGGCGTCCCGGTCCGCTACGCACAGCTCGCCGGGTCCCTCGGGGTCGAGCTCGGCGCCCGGGTGGCACCGGCGACCGTCCGCGACGAGGTCCTCCGCCTCCGCGGGTCGAAGGGCATGGTGCTCGACGGCGACGACCACGACACCTGGAGTGCCGGGTCGTTCTTCACGAACCCGATCGTCTCCGCGGCCTTCGCCGAGACCCTGCCCGCCGATGCTCCGCGCTGGCCCGCCGGCGACGACGTGAAGCTCAGCGCCGCGTGGCTCATCGAGCAAGCCGGCGTCCACCGCGGGTACGCGGTCCCCGGGTCACGCGCGGCGATCTCGTCGAAGCACACGCTGGCGCTGACGAACCGCGGGGGAGCGTCCGCGGCGCAGGTCGCAGAGCTGGCCCGCTACGTGCAGATCACGGTGCTCAACCGCTTCGGCGTCACGCTCGTGCCCGAGCCCGTGGTGGTGGGGGACCTGCTCGCCGCCGGCTGACCGCCCGAGCCGACCCGTGCCTCCAGGACGACGACGGCCCGCCTCCTCGGAGGCGGGCCGTCGTCGTGTCCGGGACTAGCCGAAGAGCTTCGCCAGGCGCGACACGCCCTCGGCGATGTCGTCGTCGCCCAGCGCGTACGACAGCCGCAGGTAGCCGGAGGGGCCGAAGGCCTCGCCGGGGACGACCGCGACCTCGGCGTGCTCGAGGATGAGGTCCGCGAGCTCGAGCGTGGTCGTCGGCGTGGAGCCGGCCCACTCTCGGCCGAGCAGTGCCGTGACGTCGGGGTAGACGTAGAAGGCGCCCTTCGGCGTCGGCGTGACGAAGCCCGGGATCGCGTTGAGGCCGTCGACGATGGCCCGACGACGGCGGTCGAACGCCTCCCGCATCGCCGCGACGGGCTCCTGCGGGCCGTCCAGTGCGGCGATCGCTGCCCGCTGCGAGACGTTCGAGACGTTGCTCGACAGGTGCGACTGCAGGTTCGAGGCGGCCTTGACGGCGTCGAGCGGGCCGATGAGCCAGCCGACGCGCCAACCGGTCATCGCGTACGTCTTGGCGACGCCGTTGACGAGGATCGTGGTGTCGGCGAGGGCCGGGACCGCGTCGAGGATGCCCGTGAAACGGACGCCGTCGTACACGAGGTCCTGGTAGATCTCGTCGCTGATGACCCAGATGCCGTGCTCGAGCGCCCACTCGCCGATCGCCTTCGTCTGCTCCACGGAGTACACGGAGCCGGTCGGGTTCGACGGCGAGCAGAACAGCAGCGCCTTGGTCTTCGGGGTGCGCGCGGCCTCGAGCTGCTCGACGGTCACGAGGTAGTCCTGGTCGCTGCCGGCGAACACGTCGACGGGGACCCCGCCCGCGAGCCGGATGGCCTCCGGGTAGGTGGTCCAGTACGGGGCCGGGAGGAGGACCTCGTCGCCCTCGTCGACGATCGTCTGGAACGCCTGGTAGACCGCCTGCTTGCCGCCGTTCGTCACGATGACCTGCGACGGGTCGACCGACACGCCCGACTCGCGAGCGGTCTTGGCGGCGATCGCCTGCTTCAGCTCGGGCAGTCCCGTGGCGGGCGTGTAGCGGTGGTTCTTCGGGTCCTGCGCGGCGGCGACGGCGGCGTCGACGACGTGCTGCGGCGTGGCGAAGTCGGGCTCACCCGCGGCGAACGAGATGACCGGCCGACTCGCGGCCTTGAGCGCCTTTGCCTTCGCATCGACCTTGAGGGTGGCGGACTCGGCGATGGCTGCGATGCGCGACGCGATGCGCTGCTGCGGGGCGGCGGGGTTGGCGGTGGACTCGGGGCCTTCGGCTGCGGTGCTCACGGGGCCAAGCCTATCGGCGCGGCACGCCGGAGCATCCGTCAAGTGGACACCGTGTGACGGACTCCCGTACACTCGACCACCGGAACGCGGATCGGTGACGAACCGGGTTCCGAAGGGCGGTGGCTCAATTGGTAGAGCAGCGGTCTCCAAAACCGCAGGTTGCAGGTTCGAGTCCTGTCCGCCCTGCACATCTGGAAGGGTAGAAGTGGCGAGCAAAGACGTGGAAGCGACGGCGGACGACGTCGTCGCCAAGGCGAAGCAGGACCGCGCATCGCGTCGCGGGCCGTTCGCTGCCATCGCCCTGTTCATCCGTCAGGTCATCGGCGAGCTCCGCAAGGTGGTCACGCCGACCCGCAAGGAGCTCTTCAGCTACACCGGCGTCGTCCTGGTCTTCGTGATCGTGATGATGGTCCTGGTGTCGGTCCTCGACTTCGTGTTCGGGTACGGCGTCGGCTACGTCTTCGGCAACGGTCCGACCGCCTGATCCGGTCCGACCGACCGCAGGCCGGGCTGATCGCTCGCCAACCCGATCCGCACCACCGAACGGAAAGAATCGACATTGTCTGACAACTCCCGCGACGACATCGACCTCGCGACGGCTGCCGAGCAGTCCTCCGAGGTCGAGGAGAACCAGGAAGGCGACGTCGAGACCGGCGAGCAGCTCGCTGCCGAGTCCGCTGAGGAGCGTGCGATCTCGGTCGAGGACGCCGACGACGAGTCCCTCGGTCTGAGCGACGAGCCCGACGACGGCACGGTCGACGCCGGACTCGACGAGGCACTCACCGCCCTGCAGGAGTCGCGCGACCCCGAGGCCGACGCGGTCGTGGACGACGCCCTCGAGATCGACTCCGCCGACGAGGCCGAGGCCGCCGTCGAAGCGGTCGAGGACGAGGAAGAGGTCGAGCTCGAGGAGGAGTCCGCCGCGCAGGCGAACGAGACCCTCGCCGCCGACGAGCCCGCCGAGGTCGACCCGTACGAGGCCTTCAAGGCCGAGCTGCGGATGAAGCCCGGCAAGTGGTACGTCATCCACTCCTACGCGGGCTTCGAGCGTCGCGTGAAGTCGAACATCGAGAACCGCATGGTCTCGATGTCGATGGAGGACTACATCTACCAGGTCGAGGTCCCGATGGAGGACGTCGTCGAGATCAAGAACGGGCAGCGCAAGCTGGTCACCCGCGTCCGGATCCCCTCGTACGTGCTCGTCCGCATGGACCTCAACGAGGACTCGTGGTCGGTCGTCCGCCACACCCCGGGTGTCACCGGCTTCGTCGGCAACGCCCACAACCCGACCCCGCTCCGCTTCGACGAGGCCTTCGGCATGCTGAAGTCGCTCGTCCAGGTCGCCGAGGCCGCTCCGGCCAAGGGCGGCGCGAAGTCCGGCGGTGCCGCGCAGGCCCAGCCGCAGGCGGAGGTCGACTTCGAGATCGGCGAGACGATCACCATCAAGGAAGGCTCGTTCGCGGGCCTGCCGGGTTCGATCTCCGAGATCAAGCCGGAGAGCGGCAAGCTCACGGTCCTCGTCTCGCTGTTCGAGCGCGAGACCCCGGTCGAGCTCAGCTTCGACCAGGTCACCAAGCTGTAGTAAGCTACCGAGGTTTGGCCCCGCACGCTGAGCGTGTGGGGCTTCACCGCGGTCCGGAACGGCCGGGCCCGCGGGAGAGTGCACGGATCCCCGTGCGTTCGATTCCAGGAGGAAACAAGTCATGGCACCGAAGAAGAAGGTCACGGGCCTGATCAAGCTGCAGATCAACGCGGGCGCCGCCAACCCGGCCCCGCCGATCGGTCCTGCGCTCGGTCAGCACGGCGTGAACATCATGGAGTTCTGCAAGGCGTACAACGCCGCGACCGAGTCGCAGCGTGGCAACGTCGTGCCGGTCGAGATCACCGTCTACGAGGACCGTTCGTTCACGTTCGTCCTCAAGACCCCGCCGGCCGCCGAGCTCATCAAGAAGGCTGCGGGTGTGCAGAAGGGGTCCGCGACCCCGCACACGGTCAAGGTCGCCAAGATCTCGATGGACCAGGTCCGTCAGATCGCCGAGACCAAGCAGGCCGACCTGAACGCCAACGACATCGAGCAGGCCGCGAAGATCATCGCCGGCACCGCGCGCTCGATGGGCATCACGGTCGAGGCCTGATCCACACCCCCAACACCCTTCCGTGGGAGAGCCTCGCCGGCTCGTCAACCACGTAGCTCCCAGAGGAGAACACCATGGCGAAGAAGTCCAAGGCCTACCAGGCCGCGGCCGCGAAGATCGAGGCCGACAAGTTCTACACCCCGACCGAGGCCGTCGCCCTCGCGAAGGAGACCGGCTCGGCGAAGACCGACTCCACCGTCGAGGTCGCGCTCAAGCTCGGCGTCGACCCGCGCAAGGCGGACCAGATGGTCCGCGGCACGGTCATCCTGCCGCACGGCACGGGCAAGACCGCCCGCGTCATCGTCTTCGCGGTCGGTGCTGCTGCTGAGGCCGCCATCGCCGCCGGTGCCGACGAGGTCGGTGGCGACGAGCTCATCCAGAAGGTCGCCGACGGCTACACCGCCTTTGACTCGGCCGTCGCGACCCCGGACCTCATGGGCAAGGTCGGCCGTCTGGGCAAGGTGCTCGGCCCGCGTGGCCTCATGCCGAACCCGAAGACCGGCACCGTGACCCCGAACGTCGCGCAGGCCGTCAACGACATCAAGGGCGGCAAGATCGAGTTCCGCGTCGACAAGCACGCCAACGTGCACTTCGTCGTCGGCAAGGCCTCGTTCACGCCGGAGCAGCTCGACGAGAACATCTCGGCCGCGCTCGAGGAGATCGTCCGCCTCAAGCCGAGCTCCTCGAAGGGCCGCTACATCACGAAGGGGTCCGTCGCGACCACCTTCGGCCCGGGCATCCCGCTCGACGTCAACAGCATCTGACGACCTTCGGCGCGGTGCTCACAAGGCATCCCGTTCGACGTCGACAGCATCTGACGACCTTCGGCGCGGTGCTCACACGGCATCCCGTTCGACGTCGACAGCATCTGATCCGCTGATCAGTCCGAGAAGACCCGCACCGGTTCGGTGCGGGTCTTCTCGTCGTCCGGGGCGATGTCCCGATAGCGTGGCGACGTGCGCACGCTCGTCAACGCCCTCCGGCTCATCGCGGTCATCGCCACCGCCTCCGCGATCCTCGCGCAGTGGCTCGTCAGCTCCCGGTCGCCGGAGTACAACCCGTTCAACTTCTTCGGGTACTTCACGATCCAGTCGAACATCGTCATCGCGGTCGCCCTCGCCGTGACGCTCGTCGTGGCGTTCCGGTCGAAGCGTGAGCCGCTCCGGTTGTCGGTGTTCCGCGGGGCCGCCACGGTCTACATCGCGACGACGGGGGTCGTGTACAACACGCTGCTCACCGGAGCCGCCGTCGAGAACACCGTGCCGTGGTCGAACGACGTGCTCCACAAGTGGATCCCGCTCTACGCCGTGCTCGACTGGCTGCTCTTCTCGGACCGGGGCAGGCTGCTGCTCCGGCACGTGTGGTGGTTCCTGATCTACCCTGCCGTCTGGCTCGTGGTCGTCCTGGTCCGCGGCGCGACCGACGGGTGGGTGCCGTACCCGTTCCTGAACCCGTCGCTCGGGTACGGCGTCATCGCGCTGTACTGCCTCGGCGTCGCGGTCTTCATCGCGCTGATGGGCGTGCTCGTCGTGGGGATGAGCCGACTCCGGATCGTGAAGGTCTAGACCCGGTCGCGGCGGAGGGTGTCGAGCACCCGGTCGGCGAGGTCGATGAGGACCCGGATCTGGTCGTCGTCGCGGTCGACCCAGCGGCACTCGGGCGCGTCGTGCGCGGGGACGAAGTCGTCGTGGCGCTCCCAGACGAACAGGGTGCGGTCGGCCCCGAGCACGTACTGCTGCCACCAGATCTGCCGGAGGTAGTGCCGGGGGATGCTCCGCCAGCCCTTCGCGGTCGTCTTGATCTCGGCGAGCACGAGTCGCCCGTCACCGTCGTGTCCGACGCCGTCGGGTGTGGCGAGGTGTGCACGGTTCGCGGCGGCGTGGAAGAGGTGTGCGGACGGCTCGATGCCGTGCGTCGCAGCGACCCAGGCAGCGATGACGGGCTCGCGCTCCCGGCCGTGCTCGGTGTACACGTTGCCCGAGAACCGGGAGCCGTAGCGCTTGTCGGCGACGACGGCGTGGACCGCGCGGAGCGAGGCGAGCCGGGCGACGTCGGTCGCCGTGATGCCCATGGCCCGCGCGCGGAGCCACGCCATCCGGTCCGAGGAGTGCGCGACGATGCGCTCGGTGTGCCCCCGCAGGACCGTGAACGTGTCGTGCTGCACGCCCACCGCATGTGCCGAGGAGCCGGGACCGGCCGTCCGCGCACCCGGCGCCGGCGCGGCGGAGGCGAGCTCCGCCTCCAGTCCGGGGTCCAGGTCGCCCCACAGGGTGGGCTGCACGATCGTCACCCGACGATTCTCACCCCGCCCACCGACGCGACGGAAACCGACGCGCGGTCAGGACACCAGTGCGCGTCCCTCGGCGAACGCGACGAGCTCGTCGACGCCCGCGGGGGAGAGCGCGTAGTCGATCGCGAGCGCCGCCGCCCCGTGCAGCGCCGCGTGCGAGCCCGCCCGGGACTGCGCGATCACGAGGTGCTCCGTCGCGAGCGGCATCGACCGGGCGTACACGACCTCGCGGACACCGGCGAGGAGGTGCTCGCCGGCGCGGGTGACGGACCCGCCGAGCACGATCACGGACGGGTTCATGAGCGACACGCAGGTGGCGAGCACCTCGCCGATGTCCCGCCCGGCCTGCCGGACCGCGGCGATGGCGTCGAGGTCGGCTCGCGAGACGAGGTCGATCACGTCCCCGCTCGTGTGGACCTCGCGGCCCTTGGCGCGCAGCGCGCGGGCGATCGCCGGACCGGACGCGACGGCCTCGAGGCAGCCGGTGTTGCCGCAGTGGCACGGGATGTCCTCGGCCCGGCCGACCCGGACGTGGCCGATGTCGCCCGCGGTGCCCTGGGCACCGCGTTGCAGGACGCCGTCGGAGACGATGCCGGAGCCGATGCCGGTGGCGACCTTCACGAAGAGCAGGTGGTCGACGTCGGTCCAGCCGCGCTGCCGTTCGCCGAGCGCGGCGATGTTGACGTCGTTGTCGAGGAGGACGTGGGCGGCGACGTGCTGCCGGAGCCACCCGGGCACGTCGAAGCCGTCCCATCCGGGCATGATCGGGGGGTTCGCCGGGCGTCCGGTGGAGAACTCCACGGGTCCGGGCACGCCGATGCCGATGGCGATGACGTCGTCGCGGGTGCGTCCGACCTCGGCGAGCAGTTCGTCGATCACGGAGACCAGCCACGACAGCGTCGGCACGGGTCCGGCGGCGATGTCGATGCGCGCGTCCCGGGAGGCGAGCGGCGCCCCGGTGAGGTCGGTCACGGCGACCCGTCCGTGCGAGGCGCCGAGGTCCGCGGCGACCACGAGCCGGGCGCGGGGCACCAGGGCGACCTGCGCTGGCGGCCGTCCACCGGTCGAGGCGGCGGTCTCCACCGGTCCGACGAGTCCGACCTCGATGAGGGCATCGAGGCGCACGCCGATCGTCGAGCGTGCCATCCCCGTCAGGGCGGCGAGCTCGGCCCGGGTCCGTGGCACGCCGTCACGGAGGATCTGGAAGAGCTCGCTCGTCCCGACCGGAGGCGACGCTGCCGTCCGAGTCAAGTCGACCATGCGGCGAGTAGAGCACACATCGAACAGGACACGCAACGAAGTGCGTCGAAGTGTTCGGGACTTTTGCTTGACCGCCGTCAGAAGTGGTCATAGTGTGACGCTCGGTCAGTGACGACCGCACCGTCTCGACGAGGAGAACCCCTGGTGACACAACCGCTCTCGGTCCAGCTCTACACCGTCCGCGACGCCCTCTCGGCCGATCTGCCCGGCACGCTGCAGCGCATCGCCGACATCGGCTACACGAACGTCGAACTCTTCGGTTACGTCGACCGTGCCGCGGAGCTGCGCGACGCGCTCGCTGCCGCCGGGCTCGCCGCGCCGAGCGGACACGCGCGACTGTTGGACGCCGGCGAGCAGGACCTCGAGGCGATCTTCCACGCGAGCGTCACCGCCGGCATGACGACGCTCATCGACCCGCACATCGACGAGTCCCGCTGGACCACCCGCGAGGACGTCGAGGCGATCGCCCGCGAGCTGAGCGCCCTCGCGCCCCGCGCCGCCGACCACGGCCTGACCCTCGGCTACCACAACCACGCGTTCGAGTTCTCGAACCGCATCGACGGCACGAGTGCCTACGAGGTCTTCGCGGACGCGCTGTCCGACGACGTCGTGCTCGAGCTCGACACCTACTGGGTGACGGTCGGCGGCGACGACCCGGTCGCGGTCATCGGCAAGTACGGCGACAAGGTGCAGTTCCTCCACGTCAAGGACGGCGACGGCTCGCACGACGACGAGAAGCAGGTCGCGGTCGGCGACGGCATCATGCCGGTCCGCGAGATCCTCGCGGCGGCGCCGGACGCGCTGCACGTCGTCGAGCTCGACGGCCACGAGGGCGACGTGTTCCAGGCCGTGGCCGACTCGTACACGTTCCTGCAGGGGGCCCGCGCATGACCGACAGCTCGACCGGCACCGAGAGCACCGGCACCGCAACCACCGGCACCGACACCACGACGGCCGCCGGCGCCACCCGCCGCACCGGCCCGGTCGGCGTCGGGGTCATCGGCGCCGGCGTCATCTCGGACCAGTACCTCTCGAACCTCACGGTCTTCCCGGACGTCGCGGTGCACTTCATCGCCGACATCGACCTGCCGCGCGCAGCCGCCCAGGCCGAGAAGTGGGGGGTCCCGGGCTCCGGCACGGTCGAGGAGCTGCTCGCGCACGACGACATCGAGATCGTCGTCAACCTGACGATCCCGGCCGCCCACGTCGAGGTCGCCCTGCAGATCCTCGCCGCGGGCAAGCACGTGTGGGGCGAGAAGCCGTACGCCCTCGACCGCGAGAGCGCCACCCGGCTCCGTGACGCCGCGGTCGCCGCCGGCACGACGGTCAGCGTCGCGCCCGACACCTTCCTCGGTGCCGGCCTCCAGACCGCGCTCCGGACCGTCCGCGAGGGCCGCATCGGCACCCCGCTCAACGGCCTGACGCTGTTCCAGAGCCCCGGCCCCGAGTCCTGGCACCCGAGCCCCGAGTTCCTCTTCGCGGTCGGCGCCGGCCCACTGTTCGACATCGGCCCGTACTACCTCACGACCCTCGTGCAGGTGTTCGGCCCGGTCTCGAAGGTCACGGCCACCGCGTCGAAGGCCCGTGCGACCCGTGTCATCGGCTCCGGGCCGAAGGCGGGCACGGAGTTCCCCGTCGAGGTCCCGACGAACCACTCGGCGCTCATCGAGTTCGAGAACGGCGGGAGTGCGCAGAGCGTCTTCTCGTTCGAGTCGACCCGCGGTCGCACCGGCTTCGTCGAGATCGCGGGGGAGACGGGCACGATCGTGTTCCCGGACCCGAACAACTTCGACGGCGACACCGAGCTGTACGCGGCCGGCGCCGACGAGCCCGAGACGATCCCCGCGGTCGGCTCCACCTACTCGCGCGGCACGGGCGTGGTCGACCTCGCCCGCTCCGTCCGCGCCGGTGTCGGCAACCGGGTCCCCGGTGCCCTCGCCTTCCACGTCCTCGACGTGATGGTCTCCATCGCCGAGAGCGCCGAACGTGGGGAGGCGGTGCTCGTCGAGAGCACCGTCGACCCCTCCCCGACCCTCCCCGAGGGTTGGGACCCCGCGGAGTCGACCCTGGCCTGACGGCCGGGCGACACCCCGCACACAGCAGCACCCGACAGCACCATCCCTGCACCATCTCAACGACGAGAAAGTAGAGAGTCATGCGCACTGCCATCCGCGCACTGGCCATCACCGCGGCCGCGGCACTCACCGTGACCGGCCTCGCGGCCTGCTCCTCCGGAGGCTCCGGTTCGTCCGGCGACTCCAAGACGCTCACGTACTGGGCGTCGAACCAGGGGACGTCCCTCCAGAACGACAAGGAGGTGCTCACCCCGGTCCTCGAGAAGTTCACCAAGGAGACCGGGATCAAGGTCAACCTCCAGGTCATCGGCTGGAACGACCTGCAGAACAAGATCCAGACCGCCGTCACCTCGGGCCAGGGCCCGGACGTGGTCAACATCGGCAACACGTGGGCGACCTCGCTCCAGGCCACCGGCGCCTTCCAGGAGTTCGGTGACTCGGAGATGAAGGCGATCGGCGGTGCCGACAAGTTCGGCAAGGTCGCGCTCTCCACCGGTGGCGCGCCCGGCAAGACCGTCACGAGCGTCCCGCTCTACGGCCTCGCGTACGGCCTGTACTACAACAAGCAGATGTTCAAGGACGCCGGCCTCGAGGCACCGACGACGTGGGAGGACCTCGTCACCGACGCCAAGAAGCTCACCACGGGCGGCAAGTACGGCTTCACCATCGCCGGTGGTTCGTACACCGAGAACTCGCACTTCGCGTTCATCAACTCGGCGCAGAACGGCGGCGAGTGGTTCGACAAGGACGGCAAGCCGACCTTCACGCAGAAGGCGAACGTCGACGGCATCAAGCGCTACCTCGACCTGATGCAGTCGGACAAGGTCGTCAACACCTCGAACGCGCAGTACGACAACGGCACCCAGGCGGTCTCGGACTTCGCGAACAAGAAGGCCGCGATGATGCTGACGCAGAACAACGCGAACAGCACGATCACGTCGAACGGCATGTCGAAGGACGACTTCGGCGTGGTGCCCTTCCCGGCACCGCAGGGCGAGAAGGACATCGCGTCGTTCCCGGCCGGCATCAACCTGTCCATCTTCAAGAACACGAAGAACAAGGACGGCGCCCTGAAGTTCGTCAAGTACATGACGAGCGCGGACACGCAGGCCACGCTCGACAAGCCGTACTCGGCCCTCCCGGTGCTCGCCTCCGCTGCTGACTCGGTCACCGACGAGCAGACGAAGACGTTCCTCGACATCTACAACAACAAGGCGAAGCCGCTCCCGCTGGTGCCCGCCGAGGACCAGTTCGAGTCGACGGTCGGCAAGGCGATGAACGACATGTTCGCCAAGATCGCGACCGGCGGAACGGTCTCCGACAGCGACATCAAGTCGGCGCTCCAGACCGCCCAGGACCAGGTGTCCCAGGCTGCCGGTTGATCCGCCTGGAGGCCCGGGTCGCGTCCGTCAGGACGCGCCCGGGCCTCCACCCCTCGCGTCCACCCCGTGACGCGAGCGCCAGCGCCTCCCACCCCGGCCACGCGCCGGGGGTGAGCCGATCGGCTCACGCACGCCGCGCCTCCCCGCCGCTGCCCCGGCCCGCGCGGCGCACCCGATCCTCCACCTCGCCGAAAGGCCCCGCATGTCCACCTCGGTCCTGCCTGAATCCGAGCGCATCGACCTGACCCACACGAAGGCGCCGACCCTGTCGGGGCCCCAACCGGGTCGGAAGCCCAAGCGCCACTGGCTGCCGTACGCCCTCGTGGCTCCGGCGATCCTCTTCGAGCTGCTCATCCACATCGTCCCGATGCTCGTGGGCATCTGGATCTCGTTCATCCAGCTCACCAAGTACTTCATCGCCAACTGGGGTGCCGCGCCGTTCGCGGGCTTCCGGAACTACTCGGTCGTCGTCGACTTCGACCAGGCGATCGGCAAGGGCGTCCTCAACTCGTTCCTCATCACGTGCGGCTTCACGGTGCTCGTGGTCGGACTCTCGTGGACGTTCGGCATGGCCGCTGCGGTCGCGCTGCAGAAGCCGTTCAAGGGCCGTGGCCTGTTCCGCACGCTCTTCCTCGTGCCGTACGCGCTGCCGATGTACGCCGGCATCATCACCTGGAAGTTCATGTTCCAGCGTGACTCCGGTGCGATCAACCACGTCCTGGTCGACCAGCTCGGGCTGTTCGGCGGGCAGGGGCCGTTCTGGCTCATCGGGTCGAACGCCTTCATCTCGGTCGTCGTCGTGGCGATCTGGAAGACCTGGCCGTTCGCGTTCCTCATGCTCATGGCCGGGCTGCAGTCCGTCCCGAACGACGTGTACGAAGCCGCCTCGGTGGACGGTGCGAAGCCGTTCCGCCAGTGGCGTTCGATCACACTGCCGATGGTGCGTCCGGTCAACGTGACGCTCGTGCTCGTGATGTTCCTCTGGACGTTCAACGACTTCAACACGCCGTTCGTCCTGTTCGGCTCGACCGCGCAGCCCCCGGCCGCGGACCTGCTGAGCTTCCACATCTACAACGCGTCGTTCATCACCTGGAACTTCGGCTCCGGTGCCGCGATGAGCGTCCTGCTCCTCATCTTCCTGCTCATCGTCACGGGCATCTACCTCGCCGTGACCAACCGGAGGTCCGTCCGTGCGTGAGACAGTCGGCGCCAAGTCCTTCAAGATCGTCACCCTGGTCCTGCTGACCCTGTTCACGGTCGTCCCGCTCTACGTCATGATCACGACGGCGATCAAGCCGCTCGGTGACGTGCAGAACGACTTCACGTGGATCCCCACGAACATCACCTTCCAGCCGTTCATCGACATGTGGTCGACGGTGCCGCTGGGGCAGTACTTCATCAACTCGCTCGTGGTGTGCACGGTCGCGACGGTGTTCTCGCTGATCATCGCCACGTTCGCGGCGTACGGCGTCTCGCGCTGGAACTTCAAGGGCAAGAGCACCTTCACCACCGCGGTGCTCTCGACCCAGATGTTCCCGGGCGTGCTGTTCCTGCTCCCGCTGTTCCTCATCTTCACGAACCTCGGGAACGCGCTCGGCATCCAGCTCGTCGGGTCGTGGCTCGGCCTGATCATCACCTACCTGACGTTCACGCTGCCGTTCTCGATCTGGATGCTCGCGGGCTACTTCGAGACCATCCCGCGGGAGCTCGACGAGGCCGCGATGGTCGACGGCTCCGGACCGATGGGTGCGCTGTTCCGGGTGATCCTGCCCTCGGCCCGTCCCGGGCTCGTGGCGGTCGGGATCTACTCGTTCATGACCGCCTGGGGTGAGGTCCTCTTCGCCTCGGTCATGACGAACGGCAACGGCTCGACGCTCGCGGTCGGCCTGCAGCAGTACTCCACGCAGACGAACGTGTACTGGAACCAGATCATGGCGGCGTCGCTCGTCGTGTCGATTCCGGTCGTGGTCGCGTTCCTCATCGTGCAGCGGCAGTTCGTGGCCGGCCTGACCGCCGGCGCGGTGAAGTAGCCGCGACCAACTCCGGGAGGCGCGGTGCGGGTCCGACCCGCACCGCGCCTCCCGTCCGTGTGCCGCGGTGCCCGTCGCTGTCGGAAAGCGACAGATCGGTGGGCGCGGAGGCGCGCAGACCGTCGCTTTCGTGAGTCGGCCGCCACGCTCGGACGCGAAAGCGACAGATGCCCGCCGGCGGAGGCCGGCAGCATGTCGCTCTCGCGAGAGCGACACGATCCCGGCACCGCGACCTCCACCACCCGACCCGACAGGATGGACCCATGAGCGAACCCCGCGGACGGCAGCTGCTGCCGGGTCAGACCAGCCGCGTGCACGTGTACGACGTCGCGACGCGGACGAGCCGCCTCGTGTTCGAGTCGAAGACGGTGCTCGTCGAGGCACCGAACGTCCTCGACGACGGCACGCTGGTGCTGAACGGGAACGGCGACCTCTGGCTGCTGCGGCTGCCCGACCCGGGCGACGACCGCGTGCTCGACGAGGGCGCACTCGTGCCGGTGCCGATGCCCGGGGTCGAGGAGATCAACAACGACCACGTGCTCGACCCCTCCGACGGCTCGGTCGTGGTGAGCGCACGGAACGGGGAGCTCTACCGGGTGCCGCTGCCCGACGGTGGTTCCGCGGAGCAGCTCACCGACACGACGACCGTGCTCCCGACGACGCGGAAGTTCTACCTGCACGGGATCGCGCCGGACGGGAGCGCCCTCGCAGCCATCGTCGGTGAGCTCAGCCCCGAGGGCGTGTGGACGACCGACGTCGCGAGCGTCGACCCGACGACCGGCGAGCCGACGTTCCGGACACGCGACGGGTTCCCCGACGACGGGTGCACGATCACGCCCGACGGCGGCACCTGGCTGTTCAACACCGAACGCTTCACCCCGGGGACCGCGCAGCTCGCGAGCCTCTGGCCGGGGCAGGACGAGCCGGTGCAGATCACGAACGACGACCGGGTGAACTGGTTCCCGCACCTGTCCCCGGACGGTTCGCACCTGCTGTACCTCTCGTACGAGCCGGGCGTGCAGGGGCACCCGGCCGACCACCGCGTGGAGCTGCGGCTGCTGCCGGGTGTCCTCGCACGGGGCGCGCGGATCGCCGTGCTGCCGGAGACGCTCGTCACGCTGGACGGCGGCCAGGGGACCGTGAACGTGCCGCCGTGGTCGCCGGACTCACGGTGGTTCGCGTACTGCGACTACCCGGTCGGCGGGTAGCGCGGCGGGCGGGCCGCGCCCCGTCGCCCGAGACTCGCCTGAGCGGACAGTTCCGCGGCGGATGGACCGCGAAACTGTCCGCTGGGCCGAGACTCGGGCCGTGCGCGCAGCCGGCGCCCGGCCCGCGCCGCGGCCGCGCCCGCTACACCTCGCGGACCTGGCCCTGCTTGATGTGCAGCCGGCGTTCCGCGCGACGTGCCACCCACGAGTCGTGCGTCACGATGACCACGGTCAACCCGCGCTCTTTCCACTGCCGCTCGATGAGGCCCATGATCTCGTCGCGCGTCCCCTCGTCGAGCGCGCCGGTCGGCTCGTCCGCCAGCAGCACGGACGGGTTCTTCACGAGCGCTCGGGCGATCGCGACGCGCTGCTGCTGCCCACCGGACAGCTCGGCCGGCAGGTGGTCGAGCCGTTCGCCGAGGCCGACCTCCCGGAGCGCCGCCGTCGCACGGTCGCGCACCTCGGACCGCGAGCGGTTCGCGAGCGCCCCGGCGAACGCGGTCTCGACGTTCTCCAGCGCGGTCAACGTCGGGATGAGGTTGAAGTTCTGGAACACGAACCCGATCTCGGTCGCCCGGAGGTCGGTGAGCGCACCGTCGCCGAGCTTCGCCACGTCGTGCTCGCCCAGCATGACGCTCCCGGCGGTCGGCCGGTCGAGGGCGCCGAGCATCTGCAGGAGCGTCGACTTCCCGCCGCCGGTCGGCCCCTGGACCGCGACGAGCTGCCCCTGCGGGATCTCCAGGTCGACGTTCGTCAGCGCGGTGACGGTGCGCTGCTTCTGCTTGTACGTCTTGCTCACGTTGTGCAGGCGGTAGATCGGCCGGGAGGCACGGCTCGCCTCCGTCGCGGACGCTGCGGTCGTCGTGGTGGTCACGGTGGCTCCTGTCGGGTCGGGGGTGGCGGGTGCCGGCGCGGCCGCCGGTGTCGGTCCGGACGGCACGGCGCGCGTGCCGGTGTGCGGTGCGGGCTGGACGGCGTGCGTGCCGGTGTGCGGCGCGGGCATCAGCCCACGCTCCGCAGCGCCTCGGCGGGCCGGAGCCGGCTCGCGCGCCAACCGCCGAGTGCTCCGGCGAGGAGACCACCGAGGACGGCGAGGCCGATGGCGAGGAGGATCACCTCGACGGTCACGGGCGCGTGCAGCACGACGTCCGACGTGCTCGCCGTGGTCCCGCCGCCGCCGAAGCCGCCGGCCGGTGCGCCGCCGGTGGTCCCGCCGCCTGCTGCCTGGGTCGCCGCACCACCGGGGAACCCGCCGCCTCCGGCGCCGCCGCGCGTCGACGTCGAGGCGCTCGCCGAGACGGTCGGGGCGATGACGTTCACCACGAGGATACCGACGAGCCCGGCAGCGGCGCCGATCACTCCGCCGATGAGGCCCTGGACGAGCGACTCACCAGCGACCTGCCGGGTGATCCGGCCGTTCGACCAGCCGATGGCCTTGAGGGTGCCGAACTCCCGCGTGCGCCGCGTGACGCCGGAGATGGTGAAGAGGATCGCGATGAGGAACGCCGCGGCGAGGACGACGACCGACAGCCACGTGCCGAGGTTCGACACGAGCGTGGACGCGGTGCTCAGCGAGCCGGAGACGCTCGACGCGAGGTCGGCCTCGGTCGAGACGGTCGCGCTCGACAGCTCGGACTGCAGCGCGGTCTTGATCGTGCTGACGTCGGACGAGGACTCCGCGGAGACGTAGATGGAGGTGACCTTGCCGTCGAGGTCGGCGAGGGACTGTGCGGTGTCGAGCGGCACGTACGTGTTCGACCCGGTGGTGCTCGACGAGCCGGTCGAGGCCACGATGCCGATGACGGTGAACTTCGTGCCGCCGATCTCGAGGGTGTCCCCGACGGTCTTGTCCTCGCTCTTCGCGTACGAGCTGTCGAGCACGACGACGTCCTTGCCGGCGTCGGCCGACGTGAACGTCCGGCCCTTCGTGGTCTCGGTGCTCGTGAGCGGCCCGACGGTTTCGCCGGAGACCGGGATGCCCGTGACGGTGAACGAGTCGACGTTGAACGAGCCGCCCCCGAAGCCACCGCCCTCGCCGCCGCTCGGCGGGCCCTGCTGCGTGCCGCTGTCGTCGGAACCACTGCTGCTGCCGGACGAGCTGCTCCCGCTGCTGTTCTGCTGCACCTGGCCGGAGAACGTCGTGTTCTCGAGCGTGAGGACGCCGGTGGCCGCCTTGACCCCGGCCGTCGACGTGACCGTGGAGAGGTTCGACGCGTTCAACGTGCTCGTCCCGCGGGCGACCGCGAGCCGGGACTGTGAGAGGTCGGTCGAGCCACTGTCACTCCCCGAGCGGCTGCCGAAGTCGAACGACGGCCGTCCGGTGCTCGACGACGACGGCTGCTCGGTCTTCGTGACGGTGATGTCGGTGCCGACGCCGTACACGGACGACAGGACGCTCGACTGCGCGGTCTTCACCCCGCTCGCGATCGACGACACGATGACGACCAGGGCGATGGCGAGCGCCATGCCGATGGCGATGATGACCGTCTGCTTCCGGCGGTTCGTGAGCTCGCGCCTGAGGTAGGTCAGGAACATGGTTCTCCTCGGTGTTGGGGACGAGGAGACCGTAGGGAGGCAGTCGATGAGCCGTGCTGCCGGATCCCAAGAAGATCCGATGAAGCCTCAGCCGGCGTCGCCGTACGTCATGCGGAGGTGCTCCGCGTAGCCCCCGGGCGTCCTGCCGACGAACCGTCCGCTCGTCACGACCGGGAACGCCGTCGTCGCCCGGACGTCGAGACCGAGCGCCCGAGCCCGCTCCACGAGCCGCACGTCCTCGTGCTCGGGCACCGGGTCGAAGCCGCCGAGCGCACGGTGGGCATCGGCCCGCACGCCGAGGTTCGCGCCGTGCACGTGACCGAGCGTCGCGCCCGGCGGGTGTGCGAGCCGCCACCTCGCGAGCACGGCCGGTTCGAGGTCGTCGGGCTCCGGGACGACGGCACCCACGAGCACGTGGGCCCCGGCGGCGAGGGCGTCGGCCTGCTGGACGAGCCACGCCCCGTGCACCCGCGAGTCCGCGTCCGTGTGCGCGAGCCAGTGCTCCGCGTCGGGTCCGCCGGCACGGAGGGCGTGGCGTGCGCCGGTGCTGCGCGCCCGCCCCACCCCGACCGGAGCCGTGACGACGACGTCGAGCGTCGTGCTCCGCCAGGTCGGGTCGGCCGCGGTCCGAGCCCCCAGGGCTTCCGCGGTGCGGTCCGTGCACCCGTCGAGGACCACCGTGACGCCGACCTCGACGGCGGGCCGCTCCCGGTGGAGCTCGCGCACCGCGGCCGCGAGCGCGTCGACACACGCGGCGATGGTGTCCTCCTCGTCGTGCGCTGGGACGACCACGTCGAGGCGCGTCACCGGACGAGCCCCTCGGAACGGGCGACCGAGGACACCGCGGGACCGGGCAGGACGCTCAGCACGAAGTCCTCCTCGACGTGCCGGACGAGTGCTGGCCGGGGCCAGCGTCCGGCGATCCGGGCGTCGACGGTGTCGCCGTCGGACACCGCCCCGTCGTCCGGGTGCCGCCAGTGGCAGGCGACGAGGACCCCGTCGTCGTCGAGCGAACCCAGGACCCGGTCGATCGTGCGGTCGAGGTCCGCCGGAGCGAGGTAGTAGCCGATCTCGGAGAGCACGACGAGGTCGAAGCGTCCGTCCGGCCACTCGTCGGGGAGCGCGGCCCGCACGAACCGGGCCCCCGGCGCACGGACCCGCGCCCGGGCGAGCGGCGCCTCGGAGATGTCCGTGCCGAGCACCCGGTCGGCCCGCTCGGTCAGGGCCGCGGTGAGCACCCCGGTGGCACAGCCGAGCTCGAGGGCGGACCGGTACCGCTCGCGGGGGAGCGCGGCCACCGTCACCGCCCGCTTCCGCCGTTCGTACCAGGAGCCGTCGAAGTCCCAGCCCTCGGGCTTGCGGGCGTAGTGCGCGTCGAACGACTCCCGCGAGCGGGACACCGGGGCGGCGTCCGGCGCGAAGAACCACTCGGTCGGCCGGAGGTGGTGCGCGGCGTGCCGCTCGTCCACGATCGCCTCGTCGCCCGGGGCCGGCGAGAGCGGCCGGGTCTGCGAACGGTGGGCGGCGAGGGCGGCGCGCTTCCGGTCGAGCACGTCCGACGACAGCGCCAGCGCGCGAGCACGGTCCCAGGGTGCGGAGGAGGCGTCCGGGTCGTCCCAGTGCCAGGCCCAGACCGGGTACTCCAGCAGGGCTGCCCGTGGGGCGTCGGCGACGACGGCGGCCGTGACCTCGCCCGCGATCCGGTGGTCGCGGTGCCCATCGCCGCGCCACGGTGCGACCACGAGCACCCGTCCGGGTGCGGCGGTGAGTCGTTCGTGGAGCGCCGCCCGGAGCACTTCGGCGTGCTCCCGGACACCGCCGTCCGGCACCGCGAGCGACGTCGCCGCCGCTGCCGGGTCCAGGACCGCCAGCGCGTCCCGGAACTCCCGCTCCCGACGCGCGCCGAGGTCCTGTTCGCCGGTGGTGGGCGAGTCGGGGTGGGAGCGCTCGCCGCGGGTGACGAGCAGCACCTCGACGGGCAGCCCCCGGTCGCCCGCGGTCGCGACGAGGCCGCCGGCGCCGAGGGTCTCGTCGTCGGGGTGCGGCGCGACCACGAGCACGGCGTCGAACCGGCCCGGGTCGACCGGCTCGGCGCGGACCGTGTCGAGGAAGGACGTCCACCGCGCCGGGTCGGTCCCGGGCTCCCGGTGGTCGAAGCTCACCACGCGACACCGCCACGGTCGAGCACCGCACGGCCGACCCGGGCGAGGTCGCGCGCGCCGTGGTCCTGCAGCACGTAGAGCTCGAGGTCCGCCACGCGCGCCGCGACCACGGGGTCGGCGGTGAGCGGCGCCGGGCCGATGGTCGCGACGACCCGCTGTCGGACGGCGTCGACCGCGCGTCGGACCCGAGACCGCACGACCTGCGCCTCGAACGACCAATCCACGACGACATCGGCCGAGTCGGCACCGGCCGCGGCGTCGATCCGTGCGGCCGCGTCGGCGAGGGCGTCCTCCGCGTCCGCGAGGTCGGCGACCGTGGCACCCAGCTCCGCCTGCAGCAGCTCGGAGTCCTGCCGTGACGCCGCGAGGGACCGGAGCACACGGGCGAGCCCGACCGCACCGCCCCACCAGCACGCCGCGACGCCGATGCCACCCCACGCGAACCCCGGACGGGTGAGGTACCAGCCGGGTGCCCCGACCGGCGTCGCCCGCACCGCGTCGAGGTCGACCGGCCCGCTCGGCACGTCCGGCATGCCACGGGCGACCCAGGCCTCATCGTGCACCGTCACCCCGCTCTGCCGGAGGTCGACCGCGAACAGCTGCCGCTCCTCGCCGACGTGGGCGGTGACGAGCGCGTGCGAGAGCGACGACGCGAGCGAGCACCACGGCTTCGTCCCGGACAGCACGGCGACGCCGTCGTCGGTCACGTCCGCCGTGACCCGGACGCCCGGTGCCTCGGCGGCGAAGACCCCCCACGTCGACCCCTCGGGTGCGTCGACGCCGGCCTGGGCGAGGATGCCGAGCGCGTCGAGGTGCGGCTCGACGGTGCGCGCCAGCGCGACGTCGACCGCGGCGAGCCCCGCGAGCACCGCGAAGGCCGGGCCCGCCGTGCCCGCGGACAGCAGCGGGGCGGTGGCGGCGACCGCCTGCGCGACCGCCAGCCGCTCCGCCGGGGGCGCGTCGTGCCTCCAGGCCGGTGGGAGCACGTCCCGGACGTCGACGTCGCGCGCAGCCGCGGACCAAGCAGAGGAGTGCAGCACGTCGTCACCGTACGGAGCGTTCCCCGAGCGCGCGTCCGGGTCCGCGCTGTCGGGCTGATCAGCGATCCACAGTCGGCGCATCGGTGCATCTCAGAGCGCTCATAGGAAACTCTCGATACTCGAGTACGTGACCATCTCCCAGCCTGCCGCAGCCCCGCGCCTCACGCGTGCCGACGGATCCCCGTTGCGCATCCTCGTCGTCGACGACGAGGCCAGCCTCACCGACCTGCTGTCCATGGCGCTCCGCTACGAGGGCTGGGACGTCAAGAGCGCGAACGGCGGACAGGACGCCCTGACCACCGCGCGGGAGTGGAAGCCCGACGCGATGGTGCTCGACGTGATGATGCCGGACCTCGACGGCCTGCAGGTCCTCAGCCGGCTGCGCCAGAACAACGACGACACCCCGGTGCTGTTCCTCACCGCGAAGGACTCCGTCGAGGACCGCGTCACCGGCCTGACCGCCGGCGGCGACGACTACGTCACGAAGCCGTTCTCGCTCGAGGAGGTCGTGGCACGGCTGCGCGGCCTCATCCGTCGCTCGCAGATCTCGATCTCCGAGGCGGGCGACTCCCGCATCGTCGTCGGTGACCTCGTGCTCGACGAGGAGTCGTACGAGGTCTCGCGGGCCGGCCGACCGATCGAGCTCACCGCGACCGAGTTCGAGCTGCTCCGCTTCCTCATGCGGAACCCCCGCCGCGTGCTCTCGAAAGCGCAGATCCTCGACCGCGTGTGGTCGTACGACTTCGGTGGCAAGAGCTCCGTCGTCGAGATCTACATCTCCTACCTGCGCAAGAAGATCGACGCCGGCGAGACCCCGATGATCCACACCGTGCGCGGCGTCGGGTACGTCATCAAGCCGACGTCCTGAGGTCCGGCGCAGTGACCCTCCGCCGACGGCTGGTCCTCAGCATCGTCGCCCTCGTCGTGGCCGTCAGCGCGGTGATCGGCGCGGGCAGCATCATCGCGCTCGCGTCCATCCAGACCGGCACCATCGACTCCCAGCTGTCGAAGGCGACCGAGCGCGCGAGCACGAAGTTCGGGCAGGGACAGCAGGGGCAGAACGGGCAGCGGCCGAACGACGACGCCCTGGCACCGCTCGGACAGGCGGCGGGCACGCTGACCGCCTACTACGGCACGGGCGGCGTGGCGGCCGGCATCGTCATCAACGAGGACAGCTCGCGCTCGCAACTGACGACGGACGAACTGCAGCGGCTCGGGCAGGTCAAGGTCGGGGTCGAACCCGCGACGACGGACCTCGGTGGTGCGCTCGGGAAGTACCGGGTCGCGGCCGTGCAGGTCGACAACCCCGTCGTCGGCAACGCCGTGCTCGTCGTCGGGCTGCCGATGTCGCCCGTGTACGAGAGCGTCTGGTCGCTGCTCCTCGTGGTCGTGGTGGTCGTCGGACTCGCCCTCGTCGCCGGGTCCGTCGTCGCCGCCGTCGTGGTGCGGCGCTCGCTCCGGCCGCTCGAACGGGTCGCGGAGACCGCGTCCGCCGTCGCCCGCATGCCCCTCGAGCGCAGCGACGCCCTGCAGGACGTGCGGGTCCCCGACGCCGACCCCCGCACCGAGGTCGGTCGGGTCGGTGCCGCGTTCAACCGGATGCTCGGGCACATCGGCGGTGCCATGCAGGCCCGGGAGCGCTCCGAGCAGAAGGTCCGGCAGTTCGTCGCGGACGCCTCGCACGAGCTCCGCACGCCGCTCGCGTCCGTCCGGGGCTACGCCGAGCTCACCCGTCGGATGGGCGCCGACCTGCCCGAGGACGTCGTCTACGCGATGAGCCGCATCGAGTCCGAGTCGAAGCGGATGACGAGCATGGTCGAGGACCTGCTGCTCCTCGCGCGCCTCGACGAGGGCCGGGAGATCCAGTTCGACGACGTCGACCTCACCGGACTCGTGCTCGACGCGGTGAACGACGCCCACGCCGCGTCGCCGGGGCACGTCATCGAGGTGGACGTGCCGGACGAGCCCGTCGAGGTGCTCGGCGACGCAGCACGGCTCCACCAGGTGATCGTCAACCTCGTCACGAACGCCAGGACCCACACCCCCGAGGGCACCCGCATCACGGTGGGGATCGCCCGGGCCGCCGACGGCGTGGACCTCACCGTGCGGGACACCGGGCAGGGCATCGACCCGGAGTTCCTGCCGAAGCTCTTCGAACGGTTCGCCCGCGCCGACAGCTCGCGCTCCCGCACGGTCGGGTCGACCGGGCTCGGGCTCGCCATCGTCGACGCGGTCGTGCAGGCGCACGGCGGGCGGGTCGAGGTGACGAGCGAGCCGGGCGACACCGTGTTCACGGTGCACCTGCCGATCGCGCCGCCGTCGGCGGCCGACGGTGGCGCGGCAGACGCGTCGGCCGGGGGCGACCTGACCGACTGGTCGGCGACGCCCGACGCCGCTCCCGCGACAACCTGACGGCCGGGAGGCACGGTGCGGGTCCGCCCCGTGCCTCCAGTCCGTCGTTTGGTGACGCCCACGGCGTCTGCTACAGTTCTCGAAGCCAAAGACCGCCGGATGTCGCTGCGCTCGCGCAGTGACCGAAGGTCCTCCAACGTGAGGCATCCCGCGCAGGTGTTCCGAACCACTCCCGCCGTTCCGGTGGGGGCAGCTCCGAGCCTCTGTGCGCCGGAGCTTTTTTCGTTCGTGGGCCTGGGGCTACCGGCAAGAAACCCCCAAGGAGAACCATGGCGAACAAGGAAGCTGCGGTCGCCGAGCTCACGGAAGCATTCCAGAGCTCGAACGCCGTTCTGCTCACCGAGTACCGCGGTCTCACGGTCGCGCAGCTCAAGGAGCTCCGCAACTCGATCCGTGAGCACGCCACGTACGCCGTGGTGAAGAACACGCTGACCAAGATCGCGGCGAACAACGCCGGCATCTCGTCGTTCGACGACGAGCTCGCCGGTCCGTCCGCTCTCGCCTTCGTCCACGGTGACACCGTCGCCGTCGCGAAGTCGCTGCGTGCATTCGCCAAGGCGAACCCCGAGCTCGTGGTGAAGGGTGGTTACTTCGACGGTAACCCGCTCTCCGCGACCGAGGTGGACAAGCTCGCCGACCTCGAGTCCCGTGAAGTGCTGCTCGGCAAGCTCGCCGGCGCTTTCAAGGCCTCGCTGTTCGGTGCTGCGTACCTGTTCCAGGCACCCCTCTCGCAGGCCGTCCGCACCGTGGACGCCCTCCGCGAGAAGCAGGAGTCCGCGGCCTGATCAGGCACGCGTTCCACAACCACACCACGCATTAGCAAGTAGGAGAAAATCATGGCGAAGCTTTCGCAGGACGAGCTCATCGAGGCCTTCAAGGAGCTCACGCTCATCGAGCTCTCGGACTTCGTGAAGAAGTTCGAAGAGGTCTTCGAGGTCACCGCGGCCGCCCCGGTCGCCGCTGCCGCCGCCCCCGGTGCAGCTGCCCCGGCCGAGGCCGCTGAGGAGAAGACTGAGTTCGACGTCATCCTCAAGTCCGCTGGTGACAAGAAGATCCAGGTCATCAAGGAGGTCCGTGGCCTGACGTCGCTCGGCCTCGGTGAGGCCAAGGCGCTCGTCGAGACCGCCGACGCCAAGATCCTCGAGGGTGTCAACAAGGAGACCGCTGACAAGGCGAAGGAGACGCTCGAGGGCGCCGGCGCCACGATCGAGCTCGCGTAGTCTCGACCGTTCGGTCACGAAGGCCGTCGCCCCTCGGGGCGGCGGCCTTCGTCGTGCGCGGGGCGCGGCTGGCGGTGCGGTGCGCGGCTGGCCGAGTCTCGCGCTGAGTGACAGTTCTTGCGGCAATCCGCCCGAGAAGTGTCGCTCACGGCGAGACTCGCCCACGGTGCGGCGAGACTCGTGGGCTCACCAGTGCACACGGTGCTGCCGGAACAGCGCGCGAAGTCTGTCGGGATCGACCAGGTGCCACCACGTCGGACGCACGACGGTCCGGACCGGGGAGACGCTGCGCAGCCGGTCTTCGCGGAGTTTCTCGTTCCAGAGTGCTTCCTCGGGACTCCGCTCGCCGAGCAACTCGCGGTCGACGTACTTCTGCTTGCCGTCGAACTCCACCACGACTCCGAGCTCCTCGAACCAGAAGTCGACGCGGTCTGCGTGGCCGCCCTCGACCCGGAACTCGTGCTGCGCAACGGGCCGGGGGAGTCCGATCTCCACCGTCCGGGTCGCTGTGTACGACTCACCGGCAGACTCGTGGAGCGGGTCGAGCGCCTCGGCCACCGTGCGACCGCGGACGGAGCCTCGACGCCGCGACGAAGTCGTCGACCGTGATGAGTCGTGTGCGGACTGCGTGGTCGATCGCTACTGCCGCGACCGCGGGTTCGACGGTCGCAGCGAGGTCGGCCGCCGTCCGCAACGCACCGGTGATCGGCACACCGTCCAGGGTCATGGCCCGATGATCGAGAGCCGATTCGCCTGCATGTCGCACGAGGTGCGCGCGGTGCTCTGTCCGGACCGTCCGAGCATCCGTGACGTGGACGCGGTCCGGCGGACGGCCGACGAGCGGCCATCCGAGGGCGATCGCCGCGGTGAGGAGGGAGAACGCCGCGGTCGACCGCAGCGCTGGAGCGAGCGCCCGCGCCGTTGCAAGGTGCCGCTGGACCGCGGTCATCGCGTGCCACGCCGGGGCATCGACGTACACGCCGTCGGTCACACGGACGAGCAACCCGGCACGGTGGCGTCGTTGCAGCGAGCGTGATCGTGCGCGGTCGTCGGCTCGGAGGAGTCGAGGTTGTGCTGTGCTCATGCACGTAGCGTCTCGCCGCCGGGGGCGCCGCGGGTGCGATCGCTCCGAGTTGGGGACGGCGCGGAGAACGACAGCGGTGTGGACGGATCTCGGGGCCAGCGGGACGAGTCTCCGCGTGGCGATGGTGAGTCTCGCCGTTAGCGACGTGTCTCGCGCTCCGACGCGCGAGAGGTGTCGCTCACCACGAGACTCGGGCTAGCGGGCCGCGGGCCGCGGGCCGCGGGCCGCGGGCCGCGTCAGCGCAGGCTGCTGTGGCGGCGGCCCCAGAGGAGGTAGAGCGCGGCGCCGACGAGCATCCACACGCCGAACGCGATCCACGTGCCGGCGCCGAGGAACACCGCGAGCAGCACGCAGCACAGCGTCCCGAGCACGGGGACGACCGGGAAGAGCGGGACCCGGTACGAGCGCTCGAGCCCGGGCTGCGTGCGGCGGAGCACGATCACGGAGACGTTGACGAGGGCGAAGGCCACGAGCGTGCCGATGCTCGTCGCGTCGGCGAGCTCACCGAGCGGGACGAGGGCGGCGACCACGGTGACGACGATGCCGACGATCAGCGTGTTCGCGACCGGGGTGCCCGTGCGGTGTGACACCCGGCCGAAGACCTTCGGCACGAGGCCGTCGCGCGCCATCGTCAGGAGGATGCGCGTCTGCCCGTAGAGCACCGTGAGCACGACGCTGGCGATGGCGATCACGGCACCGACCGAGAACACCAGCGCGACCCAGGGCTGGCCGGTGACCTCGACGACGATCCGGACGAGCGACGCCTCGGAGTCGGAGAAGGACGTCCACGTGCGAGCGCCGATCGCCGCGATCGCGACGAGGATGTACAGGGCCGTGATGAGGGCGATGGAGCCGATGATCGCGCGGGGGAGATCGCGGCGGGGGTTCTTCGCCTCTTCTCCGGCGGTCGACGCGGCGTCGAAGCCGATGTAGGAGAAGAACAGGCGCGAGGCCGCCGCGGTGACGCCGGCGGCGCCCATCGGTGCGAGGGGCTCGAAGTTGCCGGCCCGGAACGCGGTGAAGGCCACCACGACGAAGAACACCAGCAGCGCGATCTTCACGATCACCATCAGGGTGTTCACCCAGGCGCTCTCGCGGGCGCCGGGGAGCAGGATCGCGGTGGCGAGGAGCACCAGCACCGCCGCCGGCAGGTTGACGAGGCCACCTTCGCCCGGCGGCGAGGAGATCGCTGCGGGCAGGTGCAGCCCGAACACGCGCAGGGTCTCGTCGACGTACTCGCTCGCACCGACCGCGACCGCCGCCACCGACACGGCGTACTCGAGGACGAGGCACCAGCCGCAGACCCAGGCGATGCCCTCGCCCATCGTCGCGTACGTGTAGGAGTAGCTCGACCCGGACGTCGGCACCGCACCGGCCATCTCGGCGTACGACAGGGCCGAGAGCAGCGCCGCGACACCCGCGAGGACGAACGAGATCCAGACGGCGGGACCGGCGAGCGGGACCGCGGTGCCGAGCACGACGAGGATCCCGGTGCCGAGGGTGGCGCCGACGCTGATCATCGTGAGGTGCCAGACCCCGAGGGAGCGGCGGAGCGGCTCACCGTTGACGCCCTGGGCGGCCTCGGCCTGGAGGTCCTCGATCGGTTTGCGGCGGGTGAGCTGCTGCCGGAGGGACACGGGGGACTGCGCGGACGACATGGGACCTCGGGGTGGCAGGACGGGGACGCACGATGGTGGCACGCCCCCCGTGCGGGGTCAAACCGGGACACCGCGCGGGTGTCACCGCGCGGCGGTACGGTTGCAGGGATCGAAGCGGGAGGAGCGCGCATGAGCATGGGACACGGCGCTCGCGGGGGTCCGCGTGGGGGCGGTCGGATCTCGAGCGGCGACCACGCCGCGCAGAAGGCCGCGAACGCCGAGGCGCCCCGGATCCCGCACCTGCTGCACCGCATCTCCGGCCTGTTCGTGCCCCACCGTGCGTCGATCGTGCTGACGGTCGTGCTGGTCCTCGTCGGCGCGGCGCTGTCCGTGATCCCGCCGCTCCTGACCCAGCGCGCCTTCGACGAGGGGCTGTTCCCGAAGGGCGGTGGAGGTCCCGACCTCCCGGTCCTCTACGCCCTGGTGGCGGGCATGGTCGGCCTGTGGATCGCGAGCGCCGGCATCGGCGTCTGGCAGACCTACCTGACCGCGACGGTCGGCAACAAGGTCATGGGCGCGATGCGGATGCGGCTCTTCGGCCACCTGCAGCGCATGGAGCTCGCGTTCTTCACCCGCACCAAGACCGGGATCATCCAGTCGCGGCTGCAGAACGACGTCGGCGGCGTCGCGAGCGTCCTCAACAACACGATCTCCTCGGTGCTCGGCAACACCGTCACGGTGATCGCGGCCGTCGTGGCGATGCTGCTGCTCAGCTGGCAGATGACCCTCGTCGCGGTCGTGCTGCTCCCGCTGCTCGTGATCGCCCAACGCCGTGTGGGACAGGTCCGGGCGCGCATCGCCGCCCAGACGCAGGAGTCGCTGTCGGACATGACCGCGATCACCCAGGAGGCGCTCAGCGTCTCGGGCATCCTCCTCGCGAAGAGCTTCAACCAGCAGCGCAGCGAGACCCAGCGGTACGGCGACGAGAACCGCAACCAGATCCAGCTCCAGGTCCGGCAGCAGATGTCCGGCCAGTGGTTCTTCGCGATCGTGCAGATCTTCCTGTCGATCATCCCCGCGATCATCTACGTCGTCGCGGCCTGGCTGATCATCGGCGACGTCCCGATCACGGCCGGCACGATCGTGGCGTTCACGACGGTGCAGTCCCGCCTGCTCTTCCCGACGGTCGGCCTGCTGCGCGTGGTGCTCGACCTCCAGACGTCGGGCGCCCTGTTCGCCCGGATCTTCGAGTACCTCGACCTGAAACCGGCGATCACCGACTCCCCGACGGCGAAGCCGGTCGACGAGTCCCGGCTCGGGCACGTCGCGTTCGACCACGTGACCTTCGCCTACCCGGACGGCGAGCCCGACAACCCGACGCTCCGGGACGTCTCCTTCGAACTCCAGCCCGGGCAGTTCGCCGCGTTCGTCGGGCCGTCCGGGGCGGGCAAGACCACGGTGTCGTACCTGGTCCCGCGGCTGTACGAGGCGACGAACGGCAGTGTGCGGTTCGCGGGCGCCGACGTCCGCGACATCGAGCACGAGGACCTGATGCGGCACGTCGGGATCGTCAGCCAGGAGACCTACCTCTTCCACGCGTCGATCGGCGACAACCTCCGCTACGCCAGACCGGACGCCACGGACGAGGAACTCGAACGGGCTGCCCGCGCGGCCAACATCCACGAGACGATCGCGTCGTTCCCGGACGGGTACGACACGATCGTGGGCGAGCGGGGCTACCGGCTCTCCGGCGGCGAGAAGCAGCGCATCGCGATCGCGCGCGTACTGCTGAAGGACCCGCCCGTCCTGGTCCTCGACGAGGCCACCAGCGCACTCGACTCGATCTCCGAGCGGGTGGTGCAGACGGCGCTCGACACCGCTGCCGCCGGCCGGACGACCATCTCGATCGCGCACCGACTGTCGACGGTCCGGGACGCCGACGTCATCTTCGTGCTCGACCACGGGCGCATCGTGGAGCAGGGGACGCACGACGAACTCCTCGACCTCGGCGGGACGTACGCGACCCTCCACCGCCAGCAGAACCTGCCGGTCGGCGCCTGACCGCCGCGGGCGTGCCGGAGCACGCGTCCGCGCGGTCGGCCGGGAGGCACGGCGTGGGCGGGCAGCGCGCCTCCCGTCCGCCACGGCGTCAGCCGCGCCGGCGGGTCAGGCCGGCACCGCGCCTGCAGTCCGCCACGGCGTCAGCTGTGCCGGCGGGGCGGGCGAGCACCGTGCCTCCCGTCCGACACGGCGTCGGCCGCGCCGGCGGAGCGGACGGTCACCGTGCCTGCACTGCGCCACGGCGTCGGCCGTGGCGGCGAGGCGGGCTGGCACCCTGCCTCCCGTCAGTCACAGCGTCAGCCGCGCCGGCGGGCACCGTGCTTCCCGTCCGCCACGGCGTGAGCGTGTCGACGGGGCGGGCGGGCACCGCGCCTCCCGTCCGCCGTGGGCCGGCCCGCGCCCGGACAGGCCGCGACAACGCGACACGTGTCGTCGCGCACCCGGTGCCCGTCCCGCGTGAACCGGATACCGGACCGAGCCGGACACGACGCTTCCTCGCGTGGTAGCTCTGGATCAGAACCCGAGCAGTGCCTCCTGATCCGCGCCGCCCGAACGGAGTCCTCCGTGACCGATGCCCCGTCCCCGACCGACCCGATCCCACCGTCGGATGGTGCCCGCGAGCGCGACCCGCTCGACCAGCGCGACCCCCGCGACCATGACCGCGAACGGACCAACACGGGCGGCACGACCCCGCGGCGCAGTGGACGCTTCCGCGCGTTCCTCACGAGCGGCTCCCTCGACGTCCAGTCGAAGCTCCTCGTGATGCTCCTGGCGGTGAGCGTCGTGGCGGCGCTCGTCGTCGGGGCTGTCGGGTACGTGAACGGCCGCGACTCCCTCCAGGCCGCCGCACTCAACCAGGTGACCTCGCTCCGGGAGGCCCGGATCACCGAGCTCAAGCGGTCGTTCGCGCAGTTCACCGACACCGTGGTCGCGCAGACCCGGAACGCGAGCGTCATCGGCGCGACGAAGGCCTTCGAGTCCGGCTGGGACGACCTGCAGCGCCGTCCGGCGTCGGACGACGACCGGCAGAAGGTCGACGACTGGTACGCAGACACCCTCGTGCCGCAGTTGGACAAGGCGTCCGGTGGGACGGCCGACCCGCAGCAGTTCGCGCCGACGTCCGACCCGCAGGCGTACCTCCAGGCCCGGTACACGGCGCCGTTCACCGACTACGACGAGGCGATCGCGCAGGACGACGCCGGCGACGGCAGCGCATGGTCGAGGGCCCACGCCGAGTACCAGCCGTACTTCAAGCAGGCGGTGGAGACGGTCGGGTACGAGGACCTGCTCCTCATGAACACGGACGGAGACGTCGTCTACTCGGCGTACTCGGGGGCGGACCTCGGCACGAACCTGGACGACGGTCCGTACCGTGAGTCGAACCTCGCGACCGGGTACCGCGACGCGCTCCGGCTGACGAGCTCGGACGGTTTCGTGGTGACGGACTTCCAGCGGTACGTCCCGAGCCTGAACGTCCCGACGCTCTGGGTGATGTCGCCGGTCGGTGAGGACGGCAAGATCATCGGTGTGATGGCGGTGCAGGTGCCGCTGGCACTCATCAGCGACATCATGACCGGGGACCAGGGGTGGAAGGCGGACGGCCTCGGCGACACGGGGGAGTCGTACCTCGTCGGCGACGACCGTCTGATGCGCTCGTACCCGCGGCAGCTGTTGCAGCACCCGCGGCAGTACGAGCGGGACGTCATCGCGGCGGGGACCGCCCCGGCGATCGCGGAGCGGCAGGTGCAGGTGAAGGGATCGGTGCTGCTCCAGTCGGTGAACACGACACCGGTCAGCCGCGCACTGCAGGGGAAGACGGGGACGGTGATCGCGGACGACTACCGCGGGAAGGAGGTCCTCGCGGCGTACGCCCCGCTCGAGGTCGACGGCCTGCGGTGGGTGGTGGTCGCGCAGATGGACACGTCCGAGGCCTTCGCTCCGGTGAACGTGTTCGCGCGGAACCTCGCACTCGCGCTCGTCGGGATCATCGTGCTCGTCTCGCTCCTGTCGCTCCTGCTCGCGCAGGTCTTCGTCCGTCCGATCCGACGGCTGCAACGGGCCGTGAACCGGGTGAGCGCTGGCGAGCTCGGCGTCGAGGTGCAGACGAAGGCCGGCGACGAGATCGGCGACCTCGGGATCGCGTTCAACGACATGAGCCGGAGCCTGCAGGTGAAGCAGGACCTCCTCGACGAGCAGCGCCGGCAGAACGACACGCTGCTGCTGACGATGATGCCGGAGGACGTGGCGAAGCGGTACAAGCAGGGCGACGACACCATCGCGGCCGACCACCAGGACGTCGCGGTCGTGTACGCCGACCTCATCGGCTTCGACGACTTCGCGAAGGGGCTCTCGGCCGAGGAGAGCCTCGCGCTCGTGAACGACATCTGGCGCTCGCTCGACGAGGCCGCCGGTCGGTACGGCATCGAGCGGGTGCGGACGACCCGCGCCGGGTACCTCGCCTCGTGCGGCCTGAGCGTCCCGCGGGTCGACAACGTCCGCCGCGTGGTCGAGTGGGCGGAGGAGTCCCAGCGTGTGCTCGAGCGGTTCAACGGGCAGCACGGCTCCCGTGTCGGGCTCCGAGCGGGCATCGACGCCGGACAGGTGACGAGCGGCCTCGTCGGTCGTGCGAGCCTCGTGTACGACATGTGGGGCGACGCCGTGAACCTCGCGTACCGGGTGCAGGGCATCGCCCCGTCCCCGGGGGTGTACGCCACGCAGCGGGTCGTCGACAAGCTCGGCGACCGCGCGGGCATCGTCGACGCGGGCGAGGTGCAGACGCAGTCCGGGTCGCAGCGCATCTGGAAGCTCGAGCAGGTGCAGTCGTGACCCCGTTCTGGCAGCAGCCGTGGTTCTGGCCGGCGATCGTCGTCATCGTCGGGCTCCCGGTCGTCCTCCTCGTCCTCACCGAGCTGCAGTCGAACCTGCAGCGCCGTGGCAACTCGCTGCACAAGGTGGTCGGCCTGCTCCGCAACGCGGTCATCCCGGTGATCGCGATCCTCGTCCTGAGCGTGCAGGTCACGGCGGCGGTCGACCCCTCCCGCCCGGTCGTGACCCAGGTGATCGCGACGGTGCTCGGCTTCCTCGTGATCGTGTTCGTCCTGAACGGCATGAACGTCCTGCTGTTCACGAACGCCCGGAAGGGCAGCTGGCGCGAGAAGATCCCGTCGATCTTCGTCGACATCGCCCGGGTCATCCTCGTGGCGATCGGCCTCGCGGTCGTGTTCCGCATCGTGTGGGGGACCGACATCGGCGGCATCTTCACGGCGCTCGGTGTCGGGTCCTTCGTCATCGCCCTCGCCCTGCAGACCGCCGTCGGTCCGATCGTCGCCGGGCTGTTCCTGCTGTTCGAGCAGCCGTTCCGGCTCGGGGACTGGCTCGACATCGGCGGCACGCGGGGCCGGGTCGTCGAGGTGAACTGGCGGTCCGTGCACCTCGACACGGGCAACGGCATCCTCATCACGCCGATCGGCTCGCTCGCGGGCGCGTCGTTCACGAACCTCAGCCGGACGGGAGGCACGTACCCGGTCTCGACGTCGGTCACCTTCACGACGGACGACGCACCGGCAGCGGTGGTCGCCCTGCTCCAGCGGGTCGCGTCCGGCCTGCCCCAGCTCGCGCCGGGCACGAGCCCGTCGGCCGAGCCGACGGGCGGATCGGGCTACACCGTCTCGTTCGAGGTCGGCGGCCCGTCGCAGGAGGGCTCGGCGCTGGCACAGTTCCGGATGTGGCTCTGGTACGCCGCTCGTCGCGCCGGGCTCGGACTCGACGGCGACACCACCGACGACTTCGTCACGGACGAGCGCCGGGACGCCGCCCTCGCCTCGATCGCACCGACGCTGTACCTGGCGTCCGACGACGTCGCGGCGCTCCGGCAGGTCGTGACGCTCGAGCGCTACGCGGCGGGCGAGGTGATCTCGCGGCCGGGCGTCGTCCCGACGGCGATCCGGTTCGTGCTGACCGGCAGCGTCGAGCTCCGGGTGCCGTTCGGCGACGAGCAGCTCCCGGCGACCCGGGTCGAGGCCGGCGACTACGTCGGGCAGACGTCGCTCACCCGCGAGGTCGTGCAGACCTTCCAGGTGGCACTGACCGAGGTCGCGGTGCTCGTCGTCCCGGTCGAGGCGATCGACACCATCGTCCGGTCGAACCCGCAGCTCGCCCGGGACATCGGCGCCGTGATCGACCGGCGGCACCAGGACGTCGCGGACACGATCACGGCCCGGGCCGGTCAGCTGCAGCCGGGCGTCACGTCCGGGGGAGCGTGAGGGACGCCCGCCTAGACTCGGGCGCGTGCGTTACGCGAACTCCGTCGTCGACCTCGTCGGCGACACCCCGCTCGTCAAGCTCAACCGGGTGACCGAGGGCATCCACGCGACCGTCCTCGTGAAGGTCGAGTACCTCAACCCCGGCGGATCGTCGAAGGACCGCATCGCCACGCGGATCATCGACGCGGCCGAGGCGTCCGGCGATCTCCGCCCCGGCGGCACGATCGTCGAACCGACCTCGGGCAACACCGGCGTCGGGCTCGCCCTCGTGGCGCAGCAGCGTGGCTACCGGTGCGTCTTCGTGCTGCCGGACAAGGTCGGCGAGGACAAGCAGAACGTGCTCACCGCGTACGGCGCCGAGATCGTGGTCACCCCGACCGCGGTCCCGCCGGAGCACCCCGAGTCGTACTACTCGGTGTCCGACCGGCTCGTGCGGGAGATCCCCGGCGCCTACAAGCCGAACCAGTACGCGAACCCGAACGGCCCGCGCAGCCACTACGAGACCACCGGCCCGGAGATCTGGCGCGACACCGAGGGACGGATCACGCACTTCGTCGCCGGCGTCGGCACGGGTGGCACCATCTCCGGCACCGGTCGCTACCTCAAGGAGGCCTCCGAGGGCCGCGTCCGCATCGTCGGCGCCGACCCCGAGGGCTCCGTCTACTCCGGCGGCACCGGCCGACCGTACCTGGTCGAGGGCGTCGGCGAGGACTTCTGGCCCGCCGCGTACGACGCCGGGGTGCCGGACGAGATCATCGCCGTCACGGACGCCGAGTCCTTCGCGATGACCCGGCGGCTCGCCCGCGAGGAAGGGCTGCTCGTCGGCGGCTCGAGCGGCATGGCCGTGGTCGCCGCGCTCCGGGCCGCCCGTGACCTCACCGAGGACGACGTCGTCGTGGTGCTCCTGCCGGACGGCGGCCGCGGCTACCTCGGCAAGATCTTCAACGACCGCTGGATGCGTTCGTACGGCTTCGCCGAGACCGACGACGCGCGCACGGTGGGGTCGATCGTCGCGGGCAAGGACGGCCGCCTGCCGGACCTCGTGCACGCGCACCCGTCCGACACCGTGCGCGACGTCGTCGACATCATGTCGAAGTACGGCGTCTCGCAGATGCCGGTCCTCAGCGCGGAGCCGCCCGTCGTCATCGGCGAGGTCGTCGGCGCCGTCGCCGAGAAGGACCTGCTCGAGCAGGTGTTCACCGGCGCCGCGTCGATGACGGACGCGCTCACGCCGTTCGTCGGCGACCCGCTCCCGCTGATCGGCATCGGCGAGTCCGTCGCCGCCGCCCGCCGCGCACTCGAGACCGTCGACGCCCTGCTGGTGGTCGAGGACGGCAAGCCCGTCACGGTCCTGACCCGCCACGACCTGCTCACGTCCCTGTCCGAGTGAGTGACCGGCCGTCCGCCCGACCGGCCCACCGACCGTACGTCCGCCCGAACGACCGAGGAAGCACCAGCATGACCGAGTTCAGCACCCGCGCCGTCCACGCCGGCCAGGAGCCCGACGCCGGGACCGGCGCCGTCATCCCGCCGATCCACGTCACGTCGACGTACGCGCAGGACGGCATCGGGAACATGCGCGCCGGCTACGAGTACTCCCGCGGCGGCAATCCCACGCGCGACGGTCTGCAGACGCTGCTCGCGGACCTCGACGGCGGGGTCGCGGCGTACTCGTTCGCGTCCGGCCTCGCGGCGGAGGACGCCCTGCTCCGCGCCTACCTCGAGCCCGGCGCCCGCGTCGTCATGGGCAACGACGTGTACGGCGGCACCCACCGCCTCGTGAACCGGGTGCACGTGCCGTGGGGCGTCCAGCTCGTCGTGGTCGACATGAGCGACCAGGACGCCGTGCGGGCAGCGCTCGAGGGGGCGCCCGCGAAGACCGTGCTCTGGGTCGAGACGCCGACGAACCCGCTCATGAAGATCGCCGACATCGCGGCGCTCGCCGAGCTCGGGCACGCCGCCGGGGCACTCGTCGTCGTGGACAACACGTTCGCGTCGCCCTACCTGCAGCAGCCGATCGCGCTCGGCGCCGACGCCGTCGTGTACTCGACCACGAAGTACCTCGGCGGCCACTCGGACGTCGTCGGCGGCGCGGTCGTGCTCGCCGACGAGGAACTCGCCGAGCAGGTCGCGTTCCTGCAGTTCGGCGCCGGGGCGATCTCGTCGCCGTTCGACGCGTTCCTCACCACCCGCGGCATCAAGACCCTCGCGGTCCGGATGGAGCGGCACTCGGCGAACGCGCAGGCCGTCGCCGAGTCGCTCGTCGGTGCGCCCGGTGTCGAGCGCGTGTTCTACCCGGGGCTCGCCGACCACCCCGGGCACGAGGTAGCGGCCCGCCAGATGCGCAGCTTCGGCGGCATGCTCTCGCTCTCGCTGTCCGGCGGGGCCGCGGCGGCGAAGCGGTTCGCCGAATCCACCGAGGTGTTCACGCTCGCGGAGTCGCTCGGCGGCGTCGAGTCGCTCATCGGGTACCCGAGCGAGATGACGCACGCCTCGGTGCGGGGCACCGAGCTCGAGGTGCCGGACGACGTCGTGCGGCTCTCCGTCGGCATCGAGGACGCCGGCGACCTGGTCGCGGACCTGCAGCAGGCCCTCACCCGCTGACGCGCTGACGCGCTGACGCGCTGAGGGTCGGCCGGGAGGCCCGTGGCGGCGCCGCCACGAGCCTCCCGGCCGACCCGTGCCGCCCCCACGGCCGTCGGTGGCCGCTCCTAGGATGGTGCGGTGAGCACCGCCGCGCCGACGAGGACCAGCATCTTCAGCGGGCGCTACGCACTCGCCACGGTCGGCATGGTCGCCATCGTGGCGGTCGCGGCGTTCCAGAACCTGGCGATGACGACGGTCATGCCGGAGATCAGCCGCGACCTCGACGGCGAGACCCTGTACGCCCTCGCCTTCGCCGCGCCGCTCGCCGCCGGTGTGCCGGGCATGGTCCTCGCGGGGAACTGGACCGACCGCTCCGGCGGGCGCGTCGTCGCCTGGGTGTCCGCGGCCTTCTTCGCCGTCGGCACCGCGGTGGTGATGACCGCGCCGACGATGGAGGTGTTCCTCGTCGGCCGGCTCGTCGAGGGCTTCGGCGCCGGAGCGATCGACGTCGTCCTCTACGTGCTCGTGGCGCGGATCTTCCCGGACGAGCTGCACGGCCCGGTGTTCGCCGGGTTCGCCGCGGCCTGGGTGCTCCCGGCGCTCGTCGGACCGGCGCTCGCGGGCATCGTCACGGACGTCTGGAACTGGCACTGGGTCTTCGCGGGGGCGCTCGTCATCGCGGTCGTCGGCTTCAGCGTCCTCGTCCCGACCCTCCGTCGCCTGCACCCGCCCGCCGCCGAGTTGCGCGCACCGTGGCAGCGCGCCCGCATCGGGTGGTCGGTCGCCGCGGCGGTCGCGATCCTGCTCCTCAACGTCGCGCCGGACCTCGGCGCCTGGGCCCGCGTCGCAGCCGTGGTCATCGGCGTCGTCGGCACCTGGGCAGCGCTCCGACCGCTCGTGCCGACGGGCACGTTCCGCGCCGCGCCCGGCCTGCCGTCGGTCGTGCTGCTCCGCGGCCTCGTCGCCGCGTCGTTCTTCGGGAGCGAGGCGTACGTCCCGTTCCTCCTGCAGGCGAAGCACGGGTTGTCCGCGTCCACGGCGGGGCTCGCGCTGACCGTCGCCGCACTGAGCTGGGCCGGTGCGAGCTGGCTGCACGGACGGCTCGGGGAGGCCCGGCTGACCGCGGCACGGACGTTCGCCGTCGGCCTCGGCCTCGTGCTCGTGAGCCTGCTCGCCGCGTTCGCGGTCGCGACGTTCGACCTGCCGTGGTGGGTGCTCGTCGTCGGCTGGTTCGTCGGGGGAGCGGGCATGGGGGCGATCTACCCGCGGACGTCGATGCTCACACTGCGGTTCTCGGGGGAGGGCGACGACGGCTTCGCGTCGAGTGCGCTCACGATCGCGGACGCCTCCGGCAGCGTGGTGGGCCTCGCGCTCACCGGGCTGCTCTTCGTCGGGACCGGCGGAGCGGACACCGACGTGTCGTTCCCGCTCGTCTTCGGCGGCATGGTCGTCGTGTCGCTGCTCGCGTGGGCAGCGGTCCGCCGCCTCGGGCCGGTGCCGCCGCCGTCATCGCCCGTGGCCGACGGGTAGCGTGGCCGACGTGTCCGCCCGCATCGTCGCCGCAGCCGTCGCCCTCGCGACGGTCCTCACCCTGACCGGGTGCCAGGGCGCGACGTCGGCGGCGCCCACGCCCGTGCAGAGCAGCGACCTGACGAGCTCCGACGGCGGCTTCGACCAGAACGCGGTCGTCGGCGTCGTCCTGCTGCACAGTGCGGCCACCCCGGGGACGACCTCGGGCGGCGTGCCGCTCGCGACGCGCTTCCGCGACGACCTGACCGCAGCCGGGTTCCGGCCGGACGTGCGCGTGGCCGGTACCGACGACGCCGCGGCGGACCAGCAGTCGGCACTGCGGGCGCTCGTGCAGCGCGGTGCCAAGGCCGTCCTGGTCGAGGCCGCCGACCCCGCGTCGCTCGCCGGCGCGGTGCAGGTCGCGCACGACGCCGGCGTGGTGATCGTCGCCGTCGGGGACCCCCTGCCGGCCTCGGGCACCGGCGGGGACGGAGTCTCGGCGGACTACCGCGTCCAGGGCAGCGACTCGGACGCGGCCACGGTCGCGAAGGCCACTGCGGTCGTCGAGTCGCTCCAGCGCGGCGAGAAGCCCGACGTCGGCTGAGGCCGTCCACACAAGGGGGCTTCGTCGTCTCACGGCGGTTCCCCAGCATCGCCCCGCCGAGCCTCGGAACGACGCCGTCCGCCGCTGAGCGGAGGGACAGGCCGCGTCCCACGAACGGGGGACGTCGTTCGTCGGTGGAACCACCGACTGTCCGGTCGTTCCGGTTCCTCACTACATTCGCCTCACCCAGCTCCGCGGTGAGAGGACCCGAAGTGCAACGACGCCCACCGACCCCCGGTCGGACCGAACCCAACAGGACCCGGACCGCGCTCGTCGCGATCGCCACCGCAGCGTGCACGGTCGGCGCCGTCGCCCTCGCTGCCGGACCGGCCGACGCAGCGACCCGGCACACGCTCCCCGACTCCGTCCCCACGTGGGCGACGAGCACGAACGACGCCGGCACCGTGGCGGCGAGCACCGACGTCGAGGGCGAGGTCTACCTGCCCCTGCGGAACCAGCAGGGCGCCGAGGCCCTGGCCACCGCGGTGTCCACCCCGGGGAACGCCCGGTACCGCAAGCCGCTCAGCCCCTCGGCCTGGATCGCGAAGTACGCCCCGACGAAGGCGTCCGCGGACGAGGTCACCGGCTACCTCCGCGCACAGGGCCTCACCATCACGGCCGTCCCGGCCAGCCACGAGTTCGTGGTGTTCCGCGGGCCGGCGTCGGTCGTCGGTTCGGTGCTCGGCACGAGCCTGCACCGCTACCAGCACGCCGGGAAGACCCTCGTCGCACCGGCCTCCGCACCCTCGCTGCCGTCCTCCATCGCCGGTCTCGTGAGCGGGGTCAGCGTCGACCAGGGACGACTCCTCACACACCCGGAACTCGTCCAGCAGGGCCAGACCCCCGCGACGTCGACGCCTGCGCGCACCCTCCGTCAGCAGGCCACCGGCCCGACCGGCATCCAGGCGAAGTGCTCGCAGTACGACGGGCAGAACACCGCGACCGTGCCGGCAGCCTACGGGCAGACGCAGGTCCGTACCTTCGCCTGCGGCTACGTCCCGAAGCAGATCCGTTCGGCCTACGGCGTCGACGGCCTCGCCGCGAAGGGCGTCCAGGGCCAGGGCCAGACCGTCGCGATCATCGACGCGTACGCCTCGCCGACGATCGTGCAGGACACCAACAGCTACTCGAAGCAGAACGGCGAGCCCGTCCTGACGAGCGCCACCTTCGCGCAGAGGATCCCGTCGCCGTCGCAGTTCACCGACCAGGTGCTCTGCCAGCAGCCGAGCGGGTGGCAGGGCGAGGAGACGCTCGACGTCCAGTCCGTGCACGCCGTCGCCCCGGCCGCGAAGATCCTCTACGTCGGTGGCACGAACTGCGGCGGCGGGCTCGACGTCGCGATGTCGAAGGTCCTCGACCAGGGCCTCGCGCACCTCGTCAGCAACAGCTACGGCGACGTCGGCGAGAACGTGCCGCTGTCGAGCATCCGTGGCCAGGAGAACCTGCACATCCAGGCCGCCGGCGAAGGCATCGGCCTGTACTTCTCGAGCGGGGACAACGGCGACGAGTCGGCCGCCCTCGGCAGCGCGCAGCCGGACTTCCCGGCCTCCAGCCCGTGGGTGACCGCGGTCGGCGGGACGAGCCTCGGCATCGGCGCGAACGGCCGCAAGACCTTCGAGACCGGGTGGGGCGACGTCCTCGACCAGATCGTGTCGAGCGACCGTGGCGACGTCTACGCCGCGCCGCTGCCCGGCGACCTCGTCGGTGGCGGTGCCGGCGGCGGTCGGAGCACCATCTTCGACCAGCCCGCCTACCAGAAGGGCGTCGTGCCGTCGTCGCTCGCGAACGGCAAGCGCGTCTCGCCGGACCTCGCGGCACTCGCCGACCCGTACACCGGCTTCGCGATCGGCATCCGCCCGATCACGGACGACAGCACCCTCGCCACCGGCGACTTCGTCAACGAGACGTACGGCGGCACCTCGCTCGCGTCACCGCTGACGGCGGCACTCATGGCGATCGTGCAGCAGTCGACCCACGTGCGGCTCGGCTTCGCGAACCCGTCGCTCTACGCCACGTACCGGGCTGCGCCGAAGGCGTTCCACGACGTGCAGCCGCCGGGGTCGCCGATCGCGCTGGCCTACACGAGCGCGACGTCCGGCAAGGACTACCTCGTGACCCTCGACCACGACACGTCGCTCTCCACCGCGAAGGGGTACGACGACGTGACCGGCCTCGGTTCGGTGTCCTTCAGCGGACTCACGCGGGCGGCCCAGCGGTAGCGCGCGTCGCGTCCTCGACGGACGCTGAGACGGACGGGAGGCTCGGTGCCAGCTGGCACCGGGCCTCCCGTCCGATCTGGGTCGCGCGCGGGGCGCGACGCGTCAGCGCCACCAGGCCGGGAACGACAGGGTGATCGTCTGGACGAGCGACTTCCGCGACCGGCGCGGGCCGGCGAGCCACGCCTCGATCGCGCCGACGAACCCCTGGGCGACGAACCCGGCCGCGACGTCGTCGAGGAGCTCGGGCCGACCCTCGGCCGGGAGCTCCCGGATGTGCTGCGCGCTCGACACCGTGAAGTGGTCGACGAGGAGGCGGTGCAGCGAGCCGTCCTCGGGGTCGGGCAGCGCCTTGCCGTAGATGTCCTTGTACGACACGACGTGCTCGACGACGGCGTCGATGCCGCGGCGGGTGATGGCCTCGAGCTCGTCCGGCCCGGCGCCGCGCTCGAACGCCGCCCGACGCGCCGCGGCGTCGTCGTCGCGGATGCGGTCGAGCTCCGGCGTGAGCACGTCGGCGAGCAGCGAGCCGGGGGAGACCGCGTGCGAGTAGAACGTCGCGCGGTTGATGCCCGCGGCACGCGTGACGTCGGCGACGGTGATGCGCGACACGGGACGATCGGCGGCGAGGCGCAGGATCGCCTCGCGCAGGGCCGCGGTCGTGTGCAGGATCCGGGCGTCCACCACGACACCCACCCCCTTCCTGTCCAGATCGCCCGGTCCGCCGGGCAGTCCGAACGTACCGCATGTCAGGTGACGCACAGGTGCGGTTAGGATGGTTCCGCGGCCGAATCGATTCGACCCGGTTCCGCACCCCTCCTCCCACCACCCCTCCCCACGTCGAAGGACCCTGCTCGTGACCGCGCCCGCCACCACCGGTTCGCTCCGCGTCGTCCTGCACCCGGGGGACTCGCTCTCCCGCGGGCAGCGCCTCGTCTACGTCTTCGTCCTGGGGGCCCTCACCGCGCTCGGGCCGTTCACCATCGACCTGTACCTGCCGGCGTTCCCGTCGCTCGAGGGCGACCTCGGGATCTCGGCCGGCACGGTCCAGCTCACCCTGACGGCGACCACGATCGGGTTCGCCGTCGGGCAGCTGCTCGTCGGCCCCTGGAGCGACAAGGTCGGTCGGCGCCTCCCGCTGATCATCGCGACGAGCGTGCACGTGGCGGCCTCGGTCGGGGCCGCGCTCGCCCCGAACGTCGAAGTGCTCGCGCTGTTCCGGGTGCTGCAGGGCATGGGGGCCTCGGCCGGAGGCGTCGTGGCGATGGCGACCGTCCGCGACCTGTTCGGCGGCAAGCCCCTCGTGCGCATGCTGTCCCGCCTGGCGATGGTGAACGGGCTCGCGCCGATCCTCGCCCCGCTCATCGGTTCGCAGATGCTCCGGTTCACGAGCTGGCGCGGCATCTTCGTCTTCCTCGCCTGCTACGGCCTCGCCGTGGTGATCGCCTCGGTGCTGCTCATCGTCGAGACCCTGCCGCCGGCACGTCGACACGAGGCCGGGCACTCGAGCGTCGGGCAGCGGTACCGGGCGCTCTTCTCCGACCGGATCTTCGTGGGCGTGGCCCTCATCGGCGCGATGGTGTTCAGCGGGCTGTTCTCGTACCTCAGCGCGTCGCCGTTCCTGTTCCAACAGGTGTACGACCTCAACGCGCAGCAGTACGGCCTGCTCTTCGCGGTGAACTCGATCGGCGTCGTGCTCGGGGTGCAGATCTCGTCCCGCATCGCGCAGCGCGTCGGCCCGCAGTGGATCCTGGCGTGCTCGACCGCGACGCTGTTCCTCGCGGCCGTGGCGATCATCGTGCTCGACCTGCTCGGCGCCGGGCTCGTCGGGGTGCTCGTGCCGCTGTGGTTCTTCATCGCCGCCTGCGGGTTCTCGTTCCCGCTCGTGCAGGTGATCGGCCTCGCGGCCCACGGCAAGGAGGCGGGCACCGCAGCGTCCCTCCTCGGTGCCCTGAACTTCGGCGTGGCCGGGCTCATCTCGCCGATCGTCGGCTGGCTCGGCATCACCACCGCGGCGCCCATGGCGGCCGTGATGGCGTGCACGTCGGCCGTGGCGATCGCCCTGCTCTGGGTGGTCGTGCGGCCGCGGACGGTGCCGGCGCTCTCGCACTGACGCGTCGCGCGGCGGCTCGCGCGGCGTCGCGCGGGGGCGGGTGACGTCGCGGTGCGCGAGCCGTCGCTGTCGCTGTCGGACGACGTGACCGCTGTCGGACGACGTCGACCGTGTCGTCCGACGGCGGCACGAGCGGGACCGAACCGGCTGTCCGCGCCGTTCGTATGCTGAGCGCATGAGCGATGCGGTGGAGCAGGCCCGGGCGGCGGCAGCGGCGGCGAAGGCCGCGGCGGACGAGGCTCGGCGCCTCGCGGACGAGGCCGCGGCGCGGGCCGAGGAACTCGCGGCGGCGCTCGCGGCCTCCGTGCCCACCGCGGACGCGGCACCCGACGCGGACGCACCCGACGTCGCCGGCGCACCCGCACCGACACCTGCACCGGCCGCGGACGACGGAACCCCCGCGACCACCGACGGGCCGGCGTCGTCGTCGGGGACCGGCACCGCGCCTCCCGGCAGTGCACCGGCGAGCACACCCGCTGACGCGACTGCACCCGCCGACGCGACCGGACCCGCCGACGCGACCGGACCCGCCGGCGCGACCGGACCCGCCGACGCGACCGGACCGCTCGGGCCGGACGCCGTGTCGGCGGTCCGCGACGGCTACGAGGTGACCGGCAGCGCCCTCGAACTCGGCGCCCTCGTGAACGGCGAGGCGCTGCCCGACGTGCAGGTGCGCATCCCGCTCGGCATGCTCAACCGGCACGGCCTCGTGGCAGGCGCGACGGGCACGGGCAAGACCCGCACACTCCAGCTGCTCGCCGAGCAGATCGCCGCGAACGGGGTCCCCGTCTTCGCCGCCGACATCAAGGGCGACCTGTCCGGCCTCGCGGTGCCGGGCACGAGCAGCGAGAAGCTCCTCGCCCGCACCGCCGGCATCGGGCAGGACTGGCAGGCGGTCGCGAGCGAGGCCGAGTTCTACAGCCTCGGCGGCCAGGGCACCGGCGTCCCGATCCGCGCGACCGTGTCCGGGTTCGGCCCGCTGCTGCTCTCGAAGGTGCTCGGGCTGAACGAGACGCAGGAGTCCTCGCTCGGGCTCGTGTTCCACTACGCCGAGCAGGCCGGGCTGCCGCTCGTCGACCTCTCGGACCTCCGGAGCGTCCTGACGTTCCTCGTCAGCGACGACGGCAAGGAGGAACTGGCCGAGCTCGGCGGGTTGTCGAAGCAGACCGCCGGCGTGATCCTCCGCGAGCTCATCACCTTCGCCGACCAGGGCGCCGACCAGTTCTTCGGCGAGCCCGAGATCGACACGCAGGTGTTCCTCCGGACGGCCGCGGACGGTCGGGGCGTGGTCAGCCTGCTCGAGGTGCCGGGCGTGCAGGACCAGCCGCAGGTGTTCTCGACGTTCCTCATGTGGCTCCTCGCGGACCTCTTCAACGAGATCCCGGAGGTCGGCGACCAGGACAAGCCGAAGCTCGTGTTCTTCTTCGACGAGGCGCACCTGCTCTTCAACGGGGCCTCGAAGGACTTCACCGACCAGATCGTGCGCACCGTCCGGCTGATCCGGTCGAAGGGCGTCGGCATCTTCTTCGTGACGCAGACACCGAAGGACGTGCCGAACGACGTGCTCGCGCAGCTCGGGTCGCGCATCCAGCACCAACTGCGCGCGCACACCCCGGACGACGCGAAGGCGCTCCGGGCCACGGTGTCGACGTACCCGTCGAGCGACTACGACCTCGGCGAGGTCCTCACCTCGCTCGCCACCGGCGAGGCGATCGTCACGGTCATGAACGAGAAGGGTGCGCCGACCCCGGTGGCGTGGACCCGGCTCCGAGCTCCGCAGGGCTCGATGGACCCGATGCCGGCACCCGACCTGGAGGCACGGGTGCAGTCATCGCCGCTCCTCGCCACCTACGGCACCCGCGTCGACCCCGATTCGGCCTACGAGATGCTCGCCCGCCGCATGGAGGCCGCCGCCGCGGACGCGGCCGCTGCCGACGCGGCGAAGGCCGCCGCGGCGGCCGCTGCCGAGGCCGAGAAGGAGGTTGCCCGGGCGCAGGCCACCGCGGCGAAGGAGGCTGCGGCGAAGGCGAAGCAGGAGGAACGCGACCGGGCTGCGGCGCAGAAGGAGTACGAGAAGGCGCAGCGGGAGTTCGAACGGGCCGAGCGGGCTGCCGAGGCGCGGCGGTCGGGGCGGTCGAGCACGCGGACGACGGCGTCCCGGAAGGCGAACGACCCGCTGTCGGACCTGCTCGGGTCCGGACTGGGTCGGACGATCGCCAAGGAGGTCGTGCAGGGCATCTTCTCGACGCTGCGTCGGCGTCGCTGAGGCCCGAGCAGGCGTGCTGCCCGTCGGGCGTGCTGCCCGTCGGGCGTGCTGCTCGGCGGGCGTGCTGTCCGGTGGGCGTGCTGTCCGGTGGGCGTGCTGTCCGGTGGGCGTGCTGTCCGGTGGGCGTGCTGCCCGGTGGGCGTGCTGCCCTCTTGGTCAGGCGGAGAGGAGGCCGGCCGTCTCGACGACGAGGAGGCCGCCGACGACGAGGACCGCGAGCAGCCCGACCACGAGGAACGCCCGGGAGCGCTCGTACCACGCGCGGCTCGAGGGCCAGCGCCGCGCGAACTCCCGGGTGGTCACCGGCTTGGGCTCCTCGGTGACGGTCACGCCGAGTTCGTCGACGACGCGGTCGAGTCCGGCGTCCCCCCACACGTCACCGCGCAACCGGAACAGGTGCGTCCCGTCAGCGGCGAACGCGACGAGTTCGCGCACGGACCGTTCGACCGATGCGCCGTAGGTCTCGACGAGCAGGACCCGGTCGACCGTGTCGCGGGGGATCCGACGACTGGAGGAGAGCACGCCGCGCACGTCGACCGTGGTGGCGTCGACACCGACGTAGGCCGTCCCGAGCCGGACGACCGCCGCGCCCACGACGACGGCGAGGAGCACGACGATCGCGGCCATGAGCGCCCACAGCCGGAACGGGAAGGACACCCAGACCAGGGCGACGGCGAGGGGGACCGCGGAGAAGGCGATGCTCAGCGCGGTCGATCGGACGAGCGCGCTGCGGGGACGGACGACGAGGTCGTAGGTCCGGACGCGCGGCCGTACCGCCGCCTGCGCAGTCATGTCCCCCACGTCGGATCCTCCTGAGATGCGGGCACAGCGAATCGCGCTGCCGAGCGACGCCCCTGCCACTCGTGTCCCGTGGCGTCCCGTCCCGGGGACGCCGTCCGGTCAGCATAGGCGACCGACGGGTACCGGGGACAGCCCGTTCCACCCCGCGGCGGCGTGTCCTGGCCACCGTGCGCGGATCGGGGTGCGGGGCGGTCCACCAGGTGGGGGACCAGGCACCTCGCGCGAGCCGTGAACGACGAAAGCGCGAGACCGGGGTCTCGCGCTTTCGTCGTGTGCTGGCGGAGGATAGGGGATTCGAACCCCTGAGGGCTTGCACCCAACACGCTTTCCAAGCGTGCGCCATAGGCCACTAGGCGAATCCTCCAGGCGCCACCTCGCGGTGACGACACCCCATGGTACAGGTCCGCGAGGGTGTGGATGACCACCTGCATCCACGGATGGGAATCCGCCCGGATGTCGCGACATGACCGGCGGCTACCCTGGATCCGTGTCGACCCGCATCTACATCACGTCCGCGGAGGGCCACACGGGCAAGAGCACCGTCGCCCTCGGAGTCCTCGAGACGCTCGCCCGCACGGTCGGCCGAGTGGGTGTGTTCCGGCCGGTGGCGCGCTCCGTGCACGAGCCCGACTACGTGCTCGAACTCCTGCTCCAGCACACCGCGGTCGGCATCTCCTACGACGACGCGGTCGGGGTCACCTACGACGACGTGCACGCCGACCCGGACGCGGCCGTCGCGACGATCCTCCGGCGGTTCGCCCAGGTCGAGCAGCAGTGCGACGCGGTCGTGGTCCTCGGTTCGGACTACACCGACGTGGGCAGCCCCACCGAGCTGTCGTTCAACGCCAAGGTCGCGACGAACCTCGGCGCTCCCGTGCTCCTCGTGCTCGGTGGGCGCGACTCCGCCGACCGCGGCGCCCGCACGCCCGAGGCCATGGCCCAGGTGGCGGACGTCACGACGAGCGAGCTCCGGGCGGCACACGCGCAGCTCCTCGGCGTCGTCGTGAACCGAGCGGACCCCGAGCGGCTCGCCGAGATCGTGTCGAGCGTCGGCGCCGCCGTGCACGACGACCACGCCGGCGTGCCGGTCTGGGCGATCCCGGAGGACCCGGTGCTCGTGGCGCCGACGGTCCGTGCCCTGCTCGAGGCCACCGACGCCACGCTGGTCCGCGGCGACGAGGCCCTGCTCGACCGTGAAGCCCTCGGCACCGTGGTCGCCGGGATGAGCATGGAGAACGTGCTGCCCCGGCTCATCGAGGGCGGCATCGTCGTCGTGCCGGGAGACCGCAGCGACGTCCTCATCGCGACGCTGCTCGCCAACCAGTCCGAGACCTTCCCGAGCCTCGCGGGCGTGATCCTCAACGGCGGGTTCGAGACCGCCCCGCAGATCTCGCGACTGCTCGAGGGTCTGTCGAGTTCGCTGCCGATCGCGCAGAACACGCTCGGCACGTACGACACGGCGCTCCGGATCACCCAGACCCGGGGGCGGCTCGCGGCCGACTCGCCACGCAAGGCCGACCTCGCGCTGGCCCTGTTCGAACAGCACGTCGACGCCGACGAGCTCCGCGACCGGCTCCAGGTCACGCCGTCCGGGGTGGTCACACCGCTCATGTTCGAGCACGGCCTCCTCGACCGGGCGCGCGGGTACGGCAAGCACATCGTCCTGCCCGAGGGCGACGACGACCGCATCCTCCGCGCGGCGTCGACGCTGCTCGCGCGCCAGGTCTGCCGGATCACGATCCTCGGCGAACCGGCGGCCATCCGGGCCCGCGCGACCGAGCTCGGCCTCGACCTCGAGCAGGCGCAGCTCCTCAGCCCCTTCGACCCCGAGCTCCGGGAGCGCTTCGCCGAGGAGTACGCCCGACTCCGAGCGCACAAGGGCATGTCGGTCGAACTCGCCCGCGACACCGTCACCGACGTCTCGTACTTCGGCACGCTCATGGTGCAGCTCGGCCTCGCCGACGGCATGGTCTCCGGGGCGAAGCACACCACCGCGCACACCATCCGGCCGTCCTTCGAGATCATCAAGACCCGCCCCGAGACGTCGATCGTGTCGAGCGTGTTCCTCATGGCACTCGCCGACCGGGTGCTCGTCTACGGCGACTGCGCGGTGATCCCGGACCCGACGAGCGAGCAGCTCGCCGACATCGCGATCTCCTCGGCCGAGACCGCGACGCAGTTCGGCATCGACCCCCGGGTCGCGATGCTCAGCTACTCGACGGGCGACAGCGGCTCCGGTGCCGACGTGGACAAGGTGCGGGCGGGTACGGCCTTCGTCCGCGAGCGCCGCCCGGACCTCCTCGTCGAGGGCCCGATCCAGTACGACGCGGCCGCCGATCCGACGGTCGCGAGCACGAAGATGCCCGACTCCCCGGTGGCGGGCAAGGCGACGGTGTTCATCTTCCCCGACCTCAACACCGGCAACAACACGTACAAGGCCGTGCAGCGTTCGGCCGGCGCGGTCGCGATCGGCCCGGTGCTCCAGGGGCTCCGCAAGCCGATCAACGACCTCTCCCGCGGAGCGCTCGTCAGCGACATCGTCAACACCGTCGCGATCACGGCCATCCAGGCCGGGACCGCGACCGAGCCCGCCTGACCCGGCCGACCCCACCCCGCGGCGTGAGCCGACCGACCACCGCGCACCGCGCCTCCAGTCCGAACGGAAAGGCAACCACCCCGTGACCGCAGCCCTCGTCGTGAACTCCGGATCGAGTTCGTTCAAGTACCAGCTCATCGAGCTCGACGACGAGCGGACCCTCGCGTCCGGCCTCGTCGAGCGCATCGGCGAGTCCGCCGGGGCCTGGAAGCACACGAACGCGATCACGGGGGAGTCCTCGTCGAACGACGCCGCGTCCGTGCCGGACCACGCCGCGGGCTTCCAGGCGATGCTCGACGCCTTCGGGAAGGTCGGACCGTCGTTCGAGGACCACCCGCCGGCGGTCGTCGGGCACCGCGTCGTGCACGGCGGCACCACCTTCGACGCCGCCACCGTGGTGACGGCCGACGTCGAGCAGCAGATCGAGGACCTGTCGTCCCTCGCGCCGCTGCACAACCCGGCGAACCTCGAGGGCATCCGCGCGGCGAAGCAGGTGTTCGCGGACGTGCCGCACGTCGCCGTCTTCGACACCGCGTTCCACCAGACGATGCCGCCGCACGCGTACACGTACGCGATCCCGTCCGACCTCGCCGAGCGGTACGGGATCCGCCGCTACGGCATGCACGGCACGAGCCACAAATACGTCTCCGAGCAGGCAGCCGCGTTCCTCGACCGCCCGCTGTCCGAGCTGAAGACGATCGTGCTGCACCTCGGCAACGGGGCCAGCGCGGCGGCGATCGACGGCGGTCGGTCGATCGAGACGTCGATGGGCCTCACCCCGCTCGAGGGCCTCGTGATGGGCACCCGCTCCGGCGACCTCGACCCCGCGGTCCTCGTGCACCTCCACCGTGAGGCCGGGCTCGACTTCGACGAGCTCGACGACATCCTCAACAAGCGGTCGGGACTCCTCGGGCTCACCGGCAACGGCGACATGCGCGACGTGCAGGACGCCGCCTCCAAGGGCGACGAGGTCGCCGAGGCGGCGCTCGCCGTGTACCGGCACCGCATCCGCCGGTACGTCGGCGCCTACACCGCGCAGCTCGGCGGGCTCGACGCGGTCGTCTTCACCGCGGGGGTGGGGGAGAACAACGCCCTGCTCCGCCGACGGGTCCTCGCCGGTCTCGAGCACCTCGGCATCGAGATCGACGCGGACCGCAACGAGCTGGCCTCACGGGAGGCCCGACGCATCTCCACGGACACGTCACGTGTCGCGGTGCTCGTCATCCCGACGAACGAGGAGCTCGAGATCGCCCGGCAGTCGGCTGCGGTCGCGCTGTAGCGTCGCCCTCCCGGCGCCGCGCAGCGTCGCCGCGCTCGACCGGCGGTCCGGCGCGGTGTGCGCGCTTCCGGCGTCCAACCGCGATCCCGACGTCGGACCAGGCCGGGTGCCTGGTCCGACGTCGGGATCGTGGCGCGACCCGGCCGTCGCTGCGCGGCGCGCGTCAGCTGAGCGCTGCGAGCGCCGCAGGGATCGGGGTGTTCCCGCTCGTCACCTCGAACTGCACCCCCACCGCGAGGTCGTCCACGAGCGCGTGCACCACGAGGGCCGCCACGTCCGCTCGGGGGATCGAGCCGCGCGGGACCGTCCGGCCGACGTCGACCGTGCCCTGCGGCGGTGTGTCGAGCAACGCACCCGGACGGATGATCGTCCACCGCAGGTTGCGGGCCCGGATGTTCGCGTCGGCCTCCGACTTCGCCCGCAGGTACACCTGGAACACGTCGGCGTCGCTCTGCGCGGGGACGACGGCCCGCTCGGGGTCGTAGCGGTCCGTCGCCATCGCGGAGATCATCACGTACCGCTGCACACCGAGGCGTTCCGCGGCGTCCGCGAGCAGGAGTGCCGCGTCGCGGTCGACGCTGAGCTTGCGTTCCGCGCCGCTGTTCGGACCGGCGCCGGCGGCGAACACGACCGCGTCGACGCCGCGGAGCCGCAGCGCGAGCTCGTCGTCGTCGAGCTGCTCCAGGTCGGCCACGAGCGCGGTGGCGCCCTGCTGTTCGACGTCCGGGACGTGGGCGGGGTTCCGGACGATCGAGACGGCGTCGTGTCCGGCATCGGTGAGCTGACGGGCGAGGAGGAGGGCGATCTGCCCGTGGCCCCCGGCGATGGCGATCTTCATGTGTCCGATACTGCCCGTCGCGTCCGGTAGACTTCCGGAGGCTCCTCACGTGACGCCATCCAGGCCAACTCCCCCAGGGCGGAAACGCAGCAAGGGTAACCGGGCTCTGGCGGGTGCGTGGGGAGTCTTTTCGTGCGCCGATCGCTCCGTGCGCCGATCGTTTCGTGTGCCCGGCGCGGTTCGGTGACGGTTTCGTCACGGCCCGCGGACAGATTCCTGATCGTGTGTGAAGATCGGTCCCAGGAACCCCCAACCAGGGTTCCGACCCTCCACCGCCTCACCAGCGGGGGAGTTCCGAGGATCAGGTGGCGGGTGCGCCCGCCAGGAACGGGACACGCATGCGCGAGCACGTGTCGTCGCGGCGTACCGTCGCGGCGGGCATCGGGGAACGACGGATCGACGGTGCCGGGAGGCGTGCTCGACGACGAGCACCGCGCGACCGGCGCCCACTGCTGCGCGGTGCTGTCGTCGCCACGGTGACGGCGCTGGTCGCCGCCACCGTGGCGATCCAACCGGCGACGGCAGCGCAGTCCGACGTCGCCGAGGCCGAGGGGGTCCTGCTCGGGGGCTCGGGCATCGTCGACGTCGACTCGATCGCACGGCTCGGCGGGGCGTACTCCGCCCGGGCCGCGACGAGCGGGGGCGGCACCACGAGCCAGCCGCTCGACCTCACCGCCGTGAACGCGCTCGGGGTTCGACTCGGGAACAACCTCGACCTGCTCGGGTCGAACGGCATCCTGACGCTCGGCGTGGACGGGCAGTACGCCCGCAGTTCGGCGACCGGAGCGACCGCCTCGGCCGGGCTCCTGACCGACGACGGTGCGATCGGGGTGGGATCGGGGACCGGCACGAACGCGGCGACGCTCGACCTGCGTCCGCTGCTGTCCCGCGTGGGTGCGGACACGTCGGTCCTCTCGACCGGACGGCTGCAGGTCGGCGCGCTCGCCTCGACGATCACCGCGACGCGCGGGGCGACCGTGACGACGTCGAGCGACTACCGGATCGCCAGCGCACGGCTCGACCTCACGAGCCCCGCGGTCGCCGGGTTGAGCACGTCGCTCCGGAGCGACCTCCGGTCGTTCTCGACCACGGTGAACACGACCGTCGGCGCCGACGGGGCGCTCTCCGGCGTCACGACCGGTCTCACGGCCGAACTCCAACGCCTCCTCCGGACCACCGCGCTCGGCCCGCTCGTGAACGTCGACGGCACCACGGTCAAGGCGTCGGTGAACCTCAACCTCGACGACACCCTCACGCAGGTGCTCGCCCAGCCCCTGACCGACGGCGCGGTGACGATCACCCCGTCGACCGGCGCGATCACCGTCGACCTCGACAGGCTCACGGCGCTCAACGGCCAGCCGGCGAACACACCGGTGCTGACGGACGCGGCGGTGGCGTCGATCAACCAGAGCATCGCCACGATCCTCGGGACCCAGCTGCCGACGGCGCTGCGGACGGCCGTGGTGAACACGATCAACTCGACCGCCGTGCGCATCGACGTCGCGGCGAACGTCCGCACCGCGGTCGGGGCCCTCGACCCGATCACCATCCGGGTGGACTCGACCCTCGGGCAGCTCGCCGGCACCGCCCCCGGCACGCCGACGACGACCGCGACGGGCGGCCCGCTCGGGCTGGCGCTCCTGGGCACGCTCCTCACCCCGGCGATCACCTCGCTCGTGATCCCGGCAGCGCAGACGCTCGTCCGTCTGCTCGTGACCGGCACCGCACTCGACGACCTCGGGACCGCACTGCGGGCCACGACGACCGCGGTCGCGCGGACGCTCGCACCGGTCGTGCTGCTCCTCCGCCAGGTCGTCGACCTCACGGTGAACGCGCAGGACACGAGCACCGGCTTCCGCGACGGCCGCGGCTACGACACCGGCGCTCGGAGCGTGCACGCCCTCCGGCTGTCGGTCCTGCCCGGCGCGAACGTGGCGACCGTCGACCTCGCGACCTCGACCGTCCGGGCCGCGGCCTTCGCGACGCCGACGATCACCGCGCCGACCGCGGGGCAGCAGTTCAGCGTGCCCGCCGCGGCCGCGACGCGCAGCATCACGGTCAGCGGTGCGGGCGAACCCGGCGCGACGATCCGCGTCGACCTCGGCGGCGGCCGCTCCGGTACCGCGACCGTCGCGGCGAACGGCACGTGGACGACGTCGGTCGCGAACGTGCCGACCGGCGAGTACACGGCCACCGCGACGCAGACCGTCGGGGGCACGGCCGCGGGCGCCGCCACGCAGCGCTTCACCGTCGTGGCACAGCAGCCGCTCGTGGTCACGAAACCCACCTCCGGACAGACGTTCACCATCGCGGGCGCCTCGACCACGGTGACGGTCACCGGTACGGCGACGCCCGGTGCGCGCATCGACGTCGACCTCGGTGGCGGGCGCACGGGGTCGGCGACCGTCGCGGCCGATGGGTCCTGGAGCGTCCCGGTCGCGGACCTGCCGACCGGCAGCTGGACCGCGAGCGTGACCCAGACCGTCGGGGACTCGACGTCCGCACCCGTCACCCGGTCCTTCCGCGTCGTGCAGGCAGCCGACCTGACGATCGCGTCGCCGAGCGCTGGGCAGGACCTCCCGCTCGCCGGCACCACCCGCGAGGTCGTCCTGTCCGGGACGGCGCAGCCCGGGGCCACGGTCGACGTCGACCTCGGCGGCGGCCGCACGGCGACGACGACGGCTGCGGCGGACGGGTCGTGGTCGGCGACCGTGCCCGACGTGCCGGCCGGCTCGTACGACGCAGCCGTGACCCAGACCGTCGGCGGGTCGACGAGCGAGCCGGTGCGTCGCGCGTTCACCGTCACGGCCGCCGAGCGGTTGACGATCACCGCTCCCGCGGACGGCAGCACGATCCGTGTGGCCGACCCGACCTCGACCACACCCGTGACGGTCCGCGGCACCGCGGCTCCGGGAGCCCGGGTGTCGGTCTCGATCGGCGGAGCGTTCGCGGCGACGACGACCGCGGGCGACGACGGCCGGTGGAGCGCCACCTTCGCGGGCGTCCCCGTGGGGGAGCGCACCGCCACCGCGACGCAGACGGTCGCCGGCACGACGTCGGACCCCGTGTCGAGCGACTTCGCCGTCGCGGCGGGTGCACCCCTCGTGCTGACCGCGCCCGCGGACGGTGCCGTGCTGACGGTGCTCACCGCCGACGACACGACCGACGTCCGCGTCACCGGCACGGCGCAGCCCGGCGCCACCGTGGACGTCTCCCTCGGCTCGGGGCTCACGGCCAGCACGACCGCCGACGACGAGGGCGACTGGACGCTCAGCGTGGCCGGGGTGCCGGTCGGGACCCGCACGCTCAGTGCCACGCAGACGGTCGGCGACACCACCTCGCCGGTGGTCACGAGGACCCTCACCGTCCGGGCCGCCGCGGCACTGACCGTCACGACGCCGACGCAGGACAGCAGCACGACCGTCGCCACCGCCGACTCGACGATCGACGTCAGGGTCTCCGGTGCGGCCGAGCCCGACGCCGACGTGGACGTCCGACTCGACGGCGGCGCGGTGGTGACGACGACCGCGGGCGACGACGGCACCTGGTCGGTGACCCTGCCCGACGTCGACGTCGACGACCACACCGTGCGGATCACGCAGACCGTCGGCGGCGCCACGTCCGACCCCGTCGACCGGGACTTCTCGATCATCGCCGGCGCCCCGGTCGCCATCGACACACCGGTCGCCGACGCCGAGATCGCGGCCGGCCCGGGTGGCTCGGCTCCGGTCGTCGCCACCGGCACCGCCGAACCCGGTGCCACCGTCACGGTCCGCTTCGACGACGGTGACTCGATCGAGGTCACGGCGGGCCCGGACGGCCGCTGGACCGCACCGGCGACCGGCAGCGTCCGGCTCGACACCGACGACCACACCGTCACCGCGGTCGCGACCGTCAACGGCACGCAGGGCGACAGCGTCTCCCGTGCCTTCTCGGTCGTGCCCGGGACGGCCATCACGATCGAGACCCCGCCCGTCGGCACGCGCATCGTCGTCGTCGACGAGGACGCCCGCGCGACGGTCCCGATCACCGGCACGGCCGAACCCGGCGCCGCGGTGTCGGTCTCCGTGGACGGCGGAACGGCGCTCACGACGGCGGCCGACCCGACCAGCGGCGCGTGGACCGTCACCGCGACCGGCATCGCACCGACCGGCACGCACACCGTCAACGCGACGCAGACCGTCGGCAGCGTGAGCACGAGCGCGATCCCGACCACGTTCCAGGTCGTCACGGCCGCGCCCGTCCGGATCACCGCACCGACGACCGACCCGATCCGCGTCGCGGGCGAGGACGTCACGCGCGACGTGCGCGTCACGGGCACGGCGCAGCCCGGCGCGACGGTCACCCTGTCGGTGCCCGAGCAGGACGACCGCACCACGACCGCCGCTGGCGACGGGTCCTGGTCGGTGACCCTGCCGGACCTCGGCGTCGGTGCGTACACCGTGTCGGTCACCCAGGAGGTCGCGGGCGCGACGTCCACGCCGGCGGAGCGGACGGTGACGCTCGAGGCCGCCGACCCCGTGGAGATCACGTCGCCGGGCGCCGGGATCCTGTACGTGCCGGACGCCGGGGACACCCGTCCGGTGACGGTCGTCGGCACCGCCGACCCCGGTGCCCCGGTGCGGGTGACCCTCGCCGACGACGAGCTGACCACCACCGCGGACGACGACGGCGACTGGACGGTCGTCTTCACCGCCGTGGCGGAGGGCGACCACCCGCTCGTCGCGACCCAGACCGTGGGCGGCACCACTGCCTCCAGTCCGGAGCAGACCGTGGAGGTGCGCGCAGCCGCGGCACTCGCGATCACCGAGCCCGAGGACGACGCGACCATCACCGTCGCGGACGCCACCGGGACCGTCGACGTGACGGTGACGGGGACGGCGCAGCCGGACACGGACGTGACCGTCCGGCTCTCCACGGGAGCGTCGGAGACGGTGACGAGCACTGCGGACGGTGACTGGACGCACACGTTCACGGACGTGCCGGTCGGGGACCACCGTGTCACGGCGACGCAGTCGGTCGACGGGCGGCAGTCCGCTCCGGTGACCGTCGACGTGACGGTCGCCGCCGGTGCGCCGCTCGTCGTCCGGACCCCGGCCGGGGCCACGACCGTCACGGTCGCGGACGAGGACGCGACGACCGACGTCGACTTCGCCGGCACCGGCGCTCCCGGTGCGGAGGTGACCGTCGACCTCGGTGGCGGCCGCACCGCCACGGCCCCCGTGCGCCAGGACGGTACCTGGGACGCCACCGTCGAGGACGTCCCGGTGGGATCGTCGACGGCGTCGGTGACGCAGTCGATCGGCGGCACCACGAGCGCCGCCGTCGAGCGGTCCGTCTCGGTCGTGGCCGCGGCGGTGCTCACGATCCGGCAGCCCTCGGACCCCGTCACGGTCGCCGGACCGGACGCCACCACGACCGTCACCGTCGCGGGCGACGCCCAGCCCGGCGCCACCGTCGAACTCACCGTCGACGACCGCGACCCGGTGCGGACGACGGCGGGCACGGACGGGTCGTGGAGCATCGACGTCCCGGACCTGGGCGTCGCGACGCACACGGTCAGCGCCACGCAGACGGTCGGCGGCTCCACCTCGACCACACCGGTCGAGCGCGACGTCGTCGTCGTGGCCGGTGACCCGGTGACGGTGACGGAGCCGACGGCGGGGCAGGAGTACACTGTCGCCGGACCGGACGCCACCACCACGGTCGACGTCGCCGGGACCGCCGAGCCCGGCGCCACCGTCGTGGTCGACCTCGGCGGCGGCCGCAGCGAGTCCACCACGGCCGACGAGGACGGCGACTGGTCGGTCTCGGTGCCGGACGTGCCGGCGGGCGACCCCACCACGGTCCGGGTCACGCAGCGGATCGGCGACACCGTCTCCGAGCCGGTCGAGGTCCGGGTGAGCGTCGCCGTCGCGGACCCGATCACGATCGCAACACCGGGCGACGGGACCGAGCTCCGGGTCGCGCAGCCGGACTCGCAGGTCGCGGTCACGGCGGCCGGCGCGGCCGACGCGGGCGCCACCGTCCGTGTGACCATCGACGGCGGTGACCCGGTCACGACGACCGCGACGGGCGGCACCTGGAGCGTCGACCTCGGGACGGTCGGCACCGGCGAGCACACCGTGCGCGCCACCCAGACGATCGGGGCGTCCACCTCGCCCGCGGTCACGAGCACGTTCACCGTCACCGCCGGTCGCGCGCTCACGCTGACCAGCCCGGCAGCGGACGCCACGATCACGGTGCCGAACGGGACGACGTCCACCGACGTCCCCGTGTCCGGCACGGGCGACCCCGGTGCGACCGTCCACCTCGTCGCCGACGACGGCGCGCCCATCGAGGTCCTCGTGGACGGCGACGGCCGCTGGTCGACGACCCTCCCGGGCGTGGAGCCGGGCGACCACACGATCGAGGTGCGGCAGGTCGTCGGCGGCACGGTGTCGACGCCGATCGACCGCGCGTACACCGTCGAGGTCGCACCGGCCGAGGCCATCGTCGTGACCGCCCCCGCCGAGGGCACGGTCTACCGCGTGGTCGGCGGGTCCACCACGGTCACCGTGAGCGGCACCGCGGCCCCGCGAGCGGCGGTCAGCGTCCGTGTCGACGGCGGCGACCCCGTCACCACGACCGCGGACGAGGACGGCGACTGGTCGGTCGACGTGCCGTCGGTCGGCACCGGGGCCCACACGGTCACGGCGTCGCAGCGCATCGGCTCGGAGTCGTCGTCCGCACCGGCGGTCGGCTTCACCGTGCAGGCAGCGAGCGGCGTCGACGTCCGGACCCCCGTCGACGGCCAGGTCTTCACGGTCCCGAGCGGGACCGCGGACGTGCCGGTGTCCGGCACCGCAGAACCCGGCGCGCGCGTCACCGTGGACATCGACGGGCGCACGCAGACCACCCTCGCCGGCGGTGACGGGTCCTGGACCGTCACGGTGCCGGGCGTGCCCGCGGGTGACCACACCGTCGCGGTCACCGAGACCGTCGGCGGCGTCACTTCGCGGCCGGTCACGGTCGGCGTCACCGTGGTCGTCGCGCAGCCCACGGGCATCACGATCACCAGCCCGACGCCCGGTCAGCTCATCCCTGCCACGGGCACGGGCGACACCGGTTCGTTCACCGTCCGCGGGACCGCGACACCACGCGCGCTCGTCGTCGTCACCCTGTCCGACGGGCAGTCGAGGACGACGGCCGCGGACGCCGCGGGGGCCTGGAGCGTGACCTTCGACCGCGTGCCGGAGGGCGAGTGGACGATCCGCGCGACCGAGAGCGTGAACGGGGTCGCCACCGCGGCCGAGCCGGTCGCGGTCGTGGTCGCCGCGGTGGACCCGCTCGCGATCACGGCCCCGACGCCCGGGGCGCACCAGCAGGCGAACGCGGCCGGGTACACCGACTGGCGCGTGACCGGGACGGCGGACCCCGGCTCGACCATCACCCTGTCGGTCGACGGCGGGGCGCCGGTCACGGTCACCGCGGGGGCGGACGGCTCCTGGAGCGTCGTGCTCCGGCTGCTCGTCGGTCCGCACACGATCAGCGTCACGCAGACGGTCGCGGGAGCGACGTCCGCGGCGCAGTCCGTGCGCGTGGTGGTGGACGCGGCGCCGTCCGTACCGGGTGAGCCGGGTACGCCGGGTGAGCCGGGTACGCCGGGTACGCCGGGCACGCCGGGCACGCCGGGCACGCCGGGCACGCCGGGCACGCCGGGCACGCCGGGTGAGCCGGGTACGCCGGGCACGCCGGGCACGCCCGGCACCCCGGGTGTTCCGGGTGCTCCAGGCACTCCGGGGGCGCCCGGCAGCGGCGGCGGTGTCGGGACGGGCGGCGGTCTCGCCTTCACCGGGGCCGACGTGGCGCCGCTCGCGAGCGCGGCAGCCGGACTCGTGGTGCTCGGGTTCCTGCTCCTCGGTCTGTCGCGACTCGCGCGCGGGGTGCGTCGCCGCAGGGGCTGACGCCGGTCGCGACGCGACCATGAGACGGACTGGAGGCACGGTGCACGCCCGCACCGTGCCTCCCGTCCGTCGGTCGGCCGGGTCCTGTGGAGACGGCTGGTGGTGTCGGCGGTGCCGACTACCCTTGGTCGCGTGGTCACCGCCCTGTATCGCCGTTACCGGCCCGAGAACTTCGCCGAGCTGATCGGGCAGTCCCAGGTCACCGATCCGCTGCGCACCGCGTTGCGGACGAACCGGGTCAACCACGCCTACCTCTTCAGCGGCCCCCGCGGCTGCGGCAAGACGACGTCGGCGCGCATCCTCGCGCGCTGCCTGAACTGCGCCGAGGGGCCGACCGACACGCCGTGCGGCGTGTGCCCGAGCTGCGTCGAGCTCGCCCGCGGCGGCGGCGGGTCGCTCGACGTCATCGAGATCGACGCGGCGAGCCACAACGGCGTCGACGACGCGCGCGACCTCCGCGACCGTGCGGTGTTCGCCCCCGCCCGCGACCGCTACAAGATCTTCATCCTCGACGAGGCCCACATGGTCACGCCGCAGGGCTTCAACGCCCTGCTCAAGCTCGTGGAGGAGCCTCCGGAGCACGTCAAGTTCATCTTCGCGACCACGGAGCCCGAGAAGGTCATCGGCACCATCCGCTCGCGGACCCACCACTACCCGTTCCGACTCGTGCCGCCCGCCGCGATGCTCGAGTACGTCGAGCAGCTCTGCCAGCAGGAGTCCGTGTCGGTGGCTCCCGGCGTGCTGCCGCTCGTCGTGCGTGCCGGTGGGGGGTCGGTCCGCGACACCCTGTCGCTGCTCGACCAGCTCATCGCGGGCAGCGAGGACGGTGCGATCGCCTACGAACGCGCTGTGGCCCTGCTCGGCTACACCGACGCCGCGCTCCTCGACGACGTCGTGGACGCGCTCGCCGTGGCCGACCCGGCGTCCGCGTTCGCCGCGGTCGACCGCGTGGTGCAGACCGGGCAGGACCCGCGGCGCTTCGTGGAGGACCTGCTCGAGCGTCTCCGTGACCTCATCGTCGTCGCCGCCACGAACGAGAGCGCGGCCGCCGTGCTCCGCGGGGTCTCGCCGGAAGAGCTCGACACGATGACCCGGCAGGCCGGCGTGTTCGGCGCGACCGGGCTCTCCCGGGCGGCCGACATCGCGAACCGGGCGCTCACCGAGATGACCGGCGCGACCTCGCCCCGCCTGCACCTCGAACTGATGACGGCGCGCATCCTCGTACCCGAGAGCGACGACACCCAGCGGGGCGCCCTCGCCCGGGTCGAGCGGCTCGAGCGACGCATCGGTGTCGGTGACGCCGGTGGGCACCAGGCCGAGCCCGTGCGGGCTGCCGGCGGTGCCGAGTCGAGCCGAGGCCAGGCCCCCGCTGCTCCGACGCCGACCCAGGCACCGACGACGTCCCCCGCGCGCCAGGCCGCGCCCACCGCCCCGGCCTCCACCGCCCCGGCCTCCACCGCCCCGGCCGCCGTCGCTCCGGCCGCCACCGCCCCGGCCACCGGTGGTCCGGCGCAGCCGCCGCGCTCCGCCGGTGCGCCCGCGTCGTCCGTCGCCGCTCCGGGGCAGGAGTCATCGACCGCGCCGGGCACCGCGGCCCGTGACGCCGCCGCGTCCTGGGCAGCAGCGGTGCCGAGCGCACCGAGCCCGTCGCAGGACCCGGGTCCGTCGTCCGCGGCCGCGCCGCAGTCCGAACGGCCCTCGGAGCCCGTGAGCTCCTCGTCCACCGGGCAGGGCACGGCCGTCGGCGACGAACCCGCGGTGCAGCCGGTCGGTGTCGTCGGCTTCCAGCAGATGCGTGACGCATGGCCGCAGGTCGTCGAGCACGTGCAGCGTGCCAAGCGTTCGGCGTGGTCCGTCGTCGTGACCGCGCAGGTGACGGCGCTGCGGGACGACGTGCTGACCCTGACGTTCCCGAGCCAGCAGGACGTCGCGTCCTTCAAGGAGATGTCCGACCCGTCCGCCAGCGTGAGCGAGCTGCTCCGTGCGGCCATCGTGGACGTGCTCGGCATCCGTGTGAAGTTCGTCGCGCGGGGTCCGGCGGCGGCTGGGGCACAGCAGCGTCCGGCGCCCGAGCAGCAGCGGCAGGCCGCGGAGCAGCCGCAGCAGCGTCCTGCCCCGCAGCAGCGTCCTGCCCCGGAGCAGCAGCGGCCGGCCGCGCAGCAGCAGGCGCCGGCGCCCGATCAGCAGCAGCAACGGCCGGCGCCGGAGCCGCAGCGGCCGCAGCGTCCAGTGCCGGAGCAGCAGGAGCCACAGCAGCAGGAGCAGCGCTCAGAGCGAGCACAGCAGCCTGCCGAGCCGAGTGCGCCCGTCACGGAGTGGGCGGTCGCCACGATCCCCACCACGGACCCGACGGCGGGTGCCGTCCCCGAGTCGGTCCAACCGACCTGGGGTGCCCCGTTCGGGCAGACCGACCCGAACGAGCCCGTCGCACCGGCAGAACTGCAGCGCCCGGACCCTGCGGCCGACGCAGCGCTCGCCGCGCAGCTCCGCCCGGCATCGTCCTTCTCGGCTCCGGCGCCTCGTGCCGCTCCGTCCGGCAGCGGTGTCGAGCCCGCCCCGACCGACGACGCCGCCACGAGCTCCGACCAGGTCACGGCGACCGCAGCTGGCACTCCCACCGCGGGCACCGCCACGACCTCGGCGGCCACGCCGTCGAGTGACGTCCCGATGGACGACTACCCGCTCGACGACGAACCGTACGACGACGGCGCGCCCTTCCCGGACCCGGGGTCCGGCGCCCCGAGCGGTGGATCCGCGCAGCGCGCCGCGGCCCCGACGCAGCAGCAGGCGCCGCAGCAGCAGGCGCCGCAGCAGCAGGCGCCGCAACAGGCCGCCCGGACGGCCGCTGCGCCCGCCCCGCAGGTCCGCCGAACCGCCGTCGCCGGTCGCTACGGCGAGGCCGTCGTCCGCGAGATCCTCGGTGCGCAGTTCATCGAGGAGACCGCCCTCCACGAGGACGGTGCCTGATGTACGACGGCATCGTCCAGGACCTCATCGACGAGTTCGGCCGCCTGCCCGGCATCGGCCCGAAGTCGGCGCAACGCATCGCGTTCCACATCCTCCAGACCGAGTCGTTCGACCCGACGCGGCTCTCCGAGCTCCTCGCCGAGGTCAAGGAGAAGGTCCGGTTCTGCGAGGTCTGTGGGAACGTCACCGAGAACGTGCAGTGCAGCATCTGCCGTGACCCGCGACGGTCCCCGAGCGTCATCTGCGTCGTGGAGGAGGCGAAGGACGTCGCCGCCATCGAACGGACGCGGGAGTTCCGCGGGCTGTACCACGTGCTCGGCGGCGCCATCAGCCCGATCGACGGCGTCGGGCCGGACGACCTCCGGATCCAGCAGCTGATGACGCGCCTGGCCGACGGCACCGTCGACGAGGTCATCATCGCCACCGACCCGAACCTCGAGGGGGAGGCGACGGCGACGTACCTCAGCCGCCTGCTCGTGCCGATGGGCATCCGGACGACCCGGCTGGCCTCCGGGCTCCCCGTCGGCGGTGACCTCGAGTACGCCGACGAGGTCACCCTCGGCCGCGCGTTCGAGGGCCGACGGCTCGTCGGCGGCTGACGCCCGCGCAGGATCGTTGCGTCGAGGGCCGCCCCGACGCAACATCCACGAAACACCCTCTACGATTGTCGGAACCGCGCGCTCCGCGCGTCCGCCCCGTCCCCAGGAGTACCAACCCGTGGCCTTGATCGTGCAGAAGTTCGGTGGATCGTCCGTCGCGGACGCCGAGAGCATCAAGCGCGTGGCGAAGCGGATCGTCCAGACGAAGAAGGCCGGCAACGACGTGGTCGTGGCCGTCTCCGCGATGGGCGACACCACCGACGAGCTCGTCGACCTCGCGCACTCGGTGACACCCATCCCCGCCGGACGTGAACTCGACATGCTCCTCACGGCGGGGGAGCGCATCTCGATGGCCCTCCTCGCGATGGCGATCAAGAGCCTCGGCGTCGAGGCGTCGTCGTACACGGGCAGCCAGGCCGGCATGCTGACCGACGCGCAGCACGGCAAGGCCCGCATCGTCGACGTCACCCCGAAGCGCGTGCGCGAGGCGCTCGACGCCGGGCACGTCGCGATCGTCGCCGGGTTCCAGGGCTTCAACCGCACGACGGGCGAGATCACCACGCTCGGTCGTGGCGGCTCCGACACGACGGCCGTCGCCCTCGCAGCAGCGCTCGACGCGGACGTCTGCGAGATCTACACCGACGTCGACGGCATCTTCACCGCCGACCCCCGCGTCGTCCCGCGCGCCCGCAAGGTCGACCGCATCACGAGCGAGGAGATGCTCGAGCTCGCGGCGTCCGGCGCGAAGGTCCTCTACATCCGTGCCGTCGAGTACGCCCGTCGGCACGGCGTCACCCTGCACGTCCGCTCGTCGTTCTCCAACGCCGAGGGCACCATCGTCTACAACCCTGCAGAGGGGGAAACCATGGAAGAACCGATCATCACCGGCATCGCCGGAGACCTCTCCGAGGGCAAGATCACCGTCGTCGGCGTGCCCGACACCCCCGGCAAGGCCGCCGAGATCTTCACGATCGTGGCCCGCGCCGGTGCGAACATCGACATGATCGTGCAGAACGTGTCGGAGGCCGTGACCGGTCGCACGGACATCTCGTTCACCCTCCCGAAGGACCAGGGGCAGGGTGTCCTCACCGCGCTCGAGGTCGCGAAGGCCGACATCGGGTACGAGAGCATCCAGTACGACGACCAGATCGGCAAGCTCGCACTCGTCGGCGCCGGCATGCGCACGAACGCGGGCGTCTCGGCGCAGCTGTTCCGTGCGCTCCACGAGGCCTCGATCAACATCGAGATGATCTCGACTTCGGAGATCCGCATCTCGGTCGTCACCCGCGCCGACACCCTCAACGACGCCGTGCGCGTGGTGCACGAGGCGTTCGGACTCGACGGCGAGAACGAGGCCGTCGTCTACGCCGGCACCGGCCGCTGAGCCCGCAGATCCACCAGGAGCACACCATGAGCAACCCCACCGTCGCCGTCGTCGGCGCCACCGGTCAGGTCGGCGCGGTCATGCGTCGCCTGCTCGAGGAGCGCGCGTTCCCCGCCGACCGCGTCCGCTTCTTCGCGAGCGCCCGCTCCGCCGGCACGACGCTCCCGTTCCGCGGTGAGCAGGTCGTCGTCGAGGACTCCGAGACCGCGGACCCGTCGGGCATCGACATCGCGCTCTTCTCGGCCGGTGCCACCGCCTCGCGCGCCCTCGCGCCGAAGTTCGCCGCCGCCGGTGCGGTCGTCGTGGACAACTCCAGCGCCTGGCGCATGGACCCCGACGTGCCGCTCGTCGTCAGCGAGGTCAACCCCCACGCGATCGACGACGCCCCGAAGGGCATCATCGCGAACCCGAACTGCACGACGATGGCGATCATGCCGGTCCTGAAGGTGCTGGACGCCGAGGCCGGGCTCCGTCGCCTCGTCGCGACGACCTACCAGGCGGTGTCGGGCTCCGGGCTCGCCGGGGTCGAGGAGCTGCTGGGCCAGGCACGCGCCGCGCTCGAGCAGGACACCGCGCAGCTCACGCACGACGGCGCCGCGGTGACGTTCCCCGAGCCCGTCAAGTACGTCCGTCCGATCGCCTTCGACGTGGTGCCGCTCGCCGGCAGCATCGTCGAGGACGGTCTCGGCGAGACCGACGAGGAGAAGAAGCTCCGGAACGAGAGCCGCAAGATCCTCGAGCTGCCCGATCTCCTCGTCGCGGGCACCTGCGTCCGCGTCCCCGTCTTCACCGGTCACTCCATCTCGGTGAACGCCGAGTTCGACCGGCCGCTGTCGCCCGAGCGCGCGACGGAGATCCTGGCGAGCGCGCCCGGTGTCGAGCTCTCCGACGTCCCGACGCCGCTCCAAGCAGCCGGGCAGGACCCGTCGTTCGTCGGCCGCATCCGAGCCGACCAGTCCGCGCCGGAGGGGCACGGCCTGGCCCTCTTCGTCAGCAACGACAACCTCCGCAAGGGCGCCGCGCTCAACGCGGTGCAGATCGCCGAGGCGATCGTCGCGCGCCGCGCGGTCGCCGCGTAGCGACGGCTGCTCCGGACGCCGCCACGGGACGGACGGGAGGCACGGTGCGGGTCCGCATCGTGCCTCCCGTCCGTCCCGTCGTCACCCCGCTCCCACCGCGCGACGGTAGGATCGACGGGTGGCAGTGAAGCAGGTGGATCCGATCGACGTCGTCCTGGTCGGGGGTGGCATCATGAGCGCCACGCTCGGCGCCATCATCCACCGGCTGGAGCCGAGCTGGAAGATCCGCGTCTACGAGCGCCTGGGCAGTGTCGCGCAGGAGTCCTCGAACCCGTGGAACAACGCCGGGACCGGGCACTCCGCTCTCTGCGAGCTGAACTACACGCCCGAGCTCGCCGACGGACGCGTCGACATCAGCAAGGCCGTCGGGGTCAACGAGCAGTTCCAGGTCTCGCGGCAGTTCTGGTCGTTCCTCGTGGAGCAGGGCGCGCTGCCCGAGCCGTCGAACTTCATCAACCCGACGCCGCACATCTCCTTCGTGTGGGGCGCCGAGAACGTCGAGTACATGCGCAAGCGGTACGAGGCGCTGAAGGACCACCCGCTGTTCGCCGGGATCGAGTACTCGGACGATCCGGCGCAGATCCGGCAGTGGGCGCCCGCGCTGATCCCCGGGCGGAAGAAGGACCAGCCGATCGCGGCGACGTACTCGGCCGCCGGGTCGGACGTCGACTTCGGCTCGCTCACCCGCCAGCTCTTCGACCAGCTCGAGGTGGACGGCGTCGAGTTCGAGTCCTCCCACCAGGTCACGAACGTCACCCGCTCCAAGATCAGCGAGGGGTGGGTGCTCGACGTCCGGAACGAGATCGGGCGGTCGACGCAGCGCATCGCGGCGAAGTTCGTGTTCGTCGGTGCCGGTGGCGGAGCGCTGCACCTGCTGCAGAAGTCCGGCATCCCGGAGATCCGGGGCTACGGCGGCTTCCCGGTGTCGGGCGAGTTCCTCCGCACCGACGACCCCGAGGTCGTGCAGAAGCACGCAGCGAAGGTGTACGGCAAGGCGAGCGTCGGGGCGCCGCCGATGTCGGTCCCGCACCTCGACACCCGCATCGTCGACGGCAGTTCCTCGCTCATGTTCGGGCCGTACGCCGGGTTCAGCCCGAAGTTCCTCAAGCAGGGCTCGGTGCTCGACCTGTTCAAGAGCATCCGGCCGCACAACCTCCGCCCGATGCTGAGCGTCGCGTTCTCCAACTTCGACCTCGTCCGGTACCTCATCGGTCAGCTGCTCGCCTCGAAGCAGACGAAGTTCGATGCGCTCCGTGACTTCATGCCGTCCGCGCAGCCGGAGAACTGGCACCGCATCACGGCGGGGCAGCGCGTCCAGGTGATCAAGCCGGACGCGGACAAGGGCGGTGTGCTGCAGTTCGGCACCGAGGTCATCACGGCCGCCGACGGCTCGATCGCCGGTCTCCTGGGCGCGAGCCCGGGGGCGTCCACGGCCGTGCCGATCATGCTGAAGCTCCTCGAACGGTGCTTCCCCGACCGCTGGGCCGGTTGGCAGCCCGCCGTCCAGCAGATGGTCCCCACCTACGGCACGGCCCTCGGCGACGACCCGCAGCTGGCGGACCGCACGCTCGAGCGCACCGCGAAGGTGCTCGGTCTGCACCACTGAGCTGGCCCACGGCTTGCGCGTCGTTCGAACGTGTGTTCGAATGACGGCATGCGGTGGAGTGGACAGGCGGTCGATGCGTCCCGGGGCGACGCGCTGCCGGGCATGGAGTCGAACAGCGGGTTCGTCCGGAGCGTGACGACCCCGGAGTTCGCCGGGGTGACGTTCCACGAGGTCCTGGCGAAGAGCGCGCTCAACCGGGTGCCGAGCGCTGACGGCGACGGCACCTACGGGTGGACGATCAACCCGTACCGCGGGTGCAGTCACGCCTGCGTGTACTGCTTCGCGCGTCCGACGCACACCTACCTCGAGTTCGACGGCGGCGCCGACTTCGACCAGCAGATCGTCGTGAAGACCAACGTGGCCGACGTCCTGCGGCGTGAGCTCGCCAAGCCCACGTGGGCGGGGCACCCGGTCGCCCTCGGCACGAACACCGACCCGTACCAGCGGGCCGAGGGCCGCTACCGCCTGATGCCCGGCGTGATCGAGGCGCTGGCCGACGCGGGAACGCCGTTCAGCATCCTCACGAAGGGGACGCTGCTGCGCCGTGACCTGCCGCTCCTCGCCGCGGCGGCCGAACGCGTGCCGGTCGACCTGGCGATGTCGATCGCGGTGTACGACGACGACCTCCAGCAGTCGGTCGAGTCGGGCACGCCCACCACGACCGCACGCCTGGCCACGGTGCGCGCGATCCGGGACGCCGGGCTCGACTGCGCCGTGTTCCTCATGCCTGTCCTGCCGTACATCACGGACACGAAGGCGCACCTCGACGACGCCGTCGGGCGTGCCGTCGCGGCAGGTGCGACGAGCATCATGTACTCCGCGCTGCACCTGCGGCCCGGGGTGAAGCCGTGGTGGGCAGCCTGGCTGCGGCAGAACCGTCCCGACCTCGTCGAGCGGTACCGGTCGATGTACCTCGACAACACGTACGCCCCGAAGGACTACCGACGCTGGCTGGGGGAGCGGATCCGACCGATCCTGCGCGCGCACGGCGTCGGTCTCGGCACGGTCGACCCGGCCACCGGGTCGATGGGACACAGCGTCGACCGGAAGCGGGTGATGCCGCTCAAGCGGGCGGCACCGGACTTCACCGAGCGGCGTACCGTGACCAGGACATCGCCGACGCTGTTCTGACATCCGCTCCGCGTTCGGGGGACACCCGATGTCGGAGCGGGCCGGTATCATCGGGCGGGTCGCTGTCGCCACCTCGTTTCGGGGTACACGGACGGCGGCGACACATCCCGGAAGGACGACCCGCCCGTGCTCGGCATCCCCACGCACCTCGCGCCGCGCGTGAATGCCTGGTCGACCGTGCGCGCCTTCCACGCGGCTGCGGTGGGATCGATCGCCGCCGCGGCGATCGCGCTCCTGCTGCTCGGCGCGAGCGACCCGGACGCCCGGGTGATCGGCGCCGTGCTCGCGCTCGCGCCGATGCTCGGGATGATCGGCGTGCACGTGCAGTTCGGCACCTGGCGGTCGGCCGTGGCGTTCCTGGTCGTCGGCGGCGTGTGCGTCTGGTGGTTCGCCACGGTCGTGCAACGCGAGGTCGAGGTGCCGTGGGTGGCGTCGTACCTGCTGTCCCTGGCGGTGATCCCGCTCGTGTTGGTCGGTGGGGCAGGGGCGGTGCCCGGACGGGTCGTGCTGTGGTCGGTCGGCGGGTTCCTCGTCGGTCGCGGTGCCGCGCTGATCGCCCTCGTGCAGACGAACGGCACCCCGCAGCCGCTCGTGCTGGCGTGGGTGACGCTCGCGTTCGTGGTCGCCCTCGTGCTGTTCACCAGCCGCGCCACCGCCCGGTCCACCCGCGTCCAGCCCGAACTGCTGCGTTCGGCACGCGAGGAGCACGTCTCCGCGTACCGGGCCGGCGTCGAGGCCGAGGCGGCGGCGATCCTGCACGACACCGTCCTCAACCACCTGGGCGCGATCGCGATCGCCCCGGACGGCCCGATGGACCGGCAGCTCGCCCGGACGGTGGACGCGGACATCGCGGTCCTCACCGGGCGGGAGTGGCTCGCCACACCGGGCTCCGACGAGGGATCGGTGGCCGACGGTCCCAGTGCCCCGGTGCGCGCGTTCGAGCAGCTGCTGGAGGACGAGCGCGACCGCGGCCTCGCGATCGCGATGACCGGCGAGCAGACCTCGCTCGAGCGCCTCGACGACCGCACCCTCGACGCCCTCGTGCGCGCGGTGGGGCAGTGCCTCGCGAACGTCCGGAAGCACGCCGGCGTGGACGCAGCCGAGGTCAGCGTGTTCGACGACGGCGCCTCGACCACGGTGATGGTCGTGGACGACGGCCGCGGGTTCGACGAGTCCTCGACGGGCGCGGACCGGATGGGGCTCCGCGGCTCGGTCCGGCAGCGCATCGAGCGGGTCGGCGGCGCCGTGCAGGTGTGGTCCTCGCCGGGCGCCGGGACGAGCATCATGATGACGGTCCCCGTGGCGGCGCCGTCGGACCTCGGCGTGGCGCCCGCACGCTCGGTCGAGGACGACGAACCGGAGCGTGCACGGTGACGGCCGCCCGCCGGACCGCCCAGCAGTACGACCCGCTCGGCGCCATGGGATCGCGACCGTTCGCGGTCGTGATCGGCGCCGTGGGGACGCTGTGGGCGTTGCTGGTGTCCGTGTTCGACCGCGACGTCGCCGGCAGCCCCGGACTGAGCGCGTTGACGGTGCTGCTGGTCGCGGCCTCGGCGACCGTGGTGATCGCTGCCTCGAGTCCGTTCCGCGCCCCGTTCACCCGCGGTGCGTTCGTCGCGCACGTCGCGCTCCTCGCGGCGGCCTCGGTGACGAGCGTCGCAGCGCAGTGGGGGCCGGACCGCAACGCCCTCAACGACTTCATGTGCCTCCTCACCGCGACCGGCATCGTGATGGCGGCGCCGTACCGGCCGTGGACCGACCTCGCGGTCGGTGGACTCCTGCTCGCCGCAGTGAACGGCGTCACCTGGGGTGTGGGGGCCGCGGTGTTCCCGCACCAGGTCCCGGTGGCGGTCGCGGCCTTCCTGGCCGCGGCACCCACCCTCGTGCTGACCGGGGCGTCCGCGGTGTTCGCGTCGACGTTCTCCGGGCTCGCCGAGCGCGTGCAGATCCGCGCCGGGTCGTACTCGGTCGAACGTGCCGAGCAGGACGGCATCGCCGCGAGCGTGCAGCAGGACCGGTCGACCGTCCTCGCCGACGAGGTCGCACCGTTCTTCGCCGAGCTCCGCACCCGCGACGTCATCACCGACGTCGACCGTGCCCGGGCCCGCGCGATCGCCGACGGTCTGCGCCGCGGGATGGTCGCCGACGCCGACCGGACGTGGTTCGAGCACGCGATCAGGACCGAGGGCGGCGGGCGGTCCGTCGTCGACGACCCCGACGGGCTGCTCGCGACGCTCGACGTCGACCAGCGGACGGTCGTCCGGACGTTCCTCCGTGCCACGCTCCGCGCCGCCGCGGTCGATCCGGCTGGCCTCACCGTCCGTGCCCGTCCGGCACCGGGGGACCGGGTCGAGGTCGCCGTCGACGTCGTCGTCGCGGACTCCGACGTCGGGATCCACCGCACGTTCGACCCGTACCTCGCCGTCCTCCGGGTCACGTTCCCCGACCTCGACGTCGCGGTCCGACCCTCCGCCCTCGCACTAAGGTTCTCGTATGACCAGCACTGACCCGAACCGGCTCTCGGAGGGCGGTCCCGTCCTCCCGACCCCGGGGACCCGCCGGGTGCGGTTGGCCATCCTCGACGACCACGAGGTGCTGCTCGACTCCCTGTCGAGCTGGATCGCCGTCAACGCGTTCGACTTCGACCTGGCCCTCACCGCGCACACCTGGCTCGAGATGGTCCACAGCGACAGCTTCCCGACCGACCTCGTCTTCCTCGACTTCCAGCTCAAGGAGCCCGTGTCGATCGAGGCCCGCGTCCGCACCTGCCGCGCCGCCGGGGCGAAGGTCATCGTCCTCTCCAGCGTCGACAGCCGTGAGTCCCGCGACCGCGCCCTCGCCGCCGGCGCCGCAGCCTTCCTGTCGAAGTCGCTGCCCATGCGCGAGGTCATGGACGTCGCCCGGGAGATCATGGGCGTCGCCCGCGAGACCCCGCCGCAGCGTGACTGGCGGCCGCTGCCCACCGGGGCGAACGCGCACCAGCGACCGAAGCTCAGCCACGGCGAGGAAGAGGCGCTGCGCCTGTACGTGTCCGGCTACTCCACGAACGAGGTCGCCGCGCAGATGAACGTGCAGTACGAGACCGCGAAGACGTACCTGCGCCGCGTGCGCGAGAAGTACAGCAAGGTCGGGCGCCCGGCGTCGAAGAAGTCCGACCTCATCCGTCGTGCGGCGGAGGACGGGTTCCTCGCGTAGTGGCGAAGCTCTACTTCCGCTACGGCGCGATGAACAGCGGCAAGAGCACCGGGTTGCTGCAGGCGGCGTACAACTACGAGGAGCGCGGTCAGCGGGTCCTGCTCGCGAAGCCCGCGGTCGACACCAAGGGCGACCACGAGATCGTCTCCCGCCTCGGTGTCACACGTGCGGTCGACGTGGTGTTCGCGCCGGCTGACGACGTGCGCGCCGCCGTGTCCGCCGCCGGAGCGGCCGACCCGGAGTCCGGACGGCTCGACGGCATGGTCCGGCCCGTCAGTTGCGTGCTGGTCGACGAAGCGCAGTTCCTGACGCCGAAGCAGGTCGACGACCTCCTCCGCATCGCGGTCCTCGACGGCATCCCGGTCCTCGCCTACGGCATCCGCACCGACTTCCGCACCGAGGCGTTCCCGGGCAGCGCGCGGCTGCTCGAGATCGCGCACTCGCTCGAAGAGCTCAAGACGATCTGCCGGTGCGGCCGCAAGGCGGTGTTCAACGCGCGGCTGATCGCCGGACGCTTCGTCTTCGACGGCTCCCAGGTCGCCATCGACGGCGAGGACGTCACCTACGAGTCCCTCTGCGCCAACTGCTACCTCACGGAGTCCGGCGGGCACCTCGACGGCGACTGACGGTCGCCTCCGCGCCTGGTCACCACTGACCCGTCTGGAGGCTCGTGGCGGGCCCGCCCCGCGCCTCCCGGCCGACAGTCGGTGCGGAATGCACGCCGGCCGGCCGGCGTTGGCGACCACATGAGCGACGCATCCGTGCACCTGTCCGTCCTCGACCTGGCCACCCGTGAGTACGGCCAGTCCAACACCGACGCCCTGCAGGGGTCGATCGACATGGCGGTGCACGCCGAGAAGCTCGGCTACGAGCGCATCTGGGTCGCCGAGCACCACGGGATGCCGGGGATCACCTCCTCCGCCCCGGCGGTGCTGCTGAGCGCGGTGGGCGCCGCGACGTCGACGATCCGCATCGGCTCCGGGGGAGTGATGCTGCCCAACCACGCACCGCTCGTCATCGCGGAGCAGTTCGGCACGCTGCGCGCCCTCTACGGCGACCGAGTCGACCTCGGCATCGGACGTGCACCCGGCACCGACGGTGCGACCGCGATGGCCCTCCGTCGAACCGACCGCCTCGACGTCGACGACTTCCCGCAGCAGCTCGCCGACCTCATCGGCTTCTTCACCGGCATGGACGCCGACAACCCGCTGTCGCGCATCCGGGCCGTGCCCGGGTACGGCGACGTCCCCGAGTTCTGGCTGCTCGGCTCGTCGGGCTACAGCGCCCAGGTGGCCGGGGCGCTCGGTGTCTCGTTCGCCTTCGCCCACCACTTCGCGTCGGACAACACCGAGGCGGCGCTCGCGCTCTACCGCGACTCGTTCCGGCCCTCGCGCTTCCGTTCCGAGCCGAACGCGCTCATCGGCGTGCAGGTCGTCACCGACGAGGACCCGGCGGTGATCTCCGAGCAGTCCGCGCCGGGGATGATCTCGTTCATCCGGATGCGGCAGGGCGCGAAGCCCGAGCCGGTGTCGATGGAGGAGGCCCGGGCGTACGAGTTCTCCGACCTCGAGCGGCGGTTCATCGAGGCCCGCACGGCCCGCCAGGCGTACGGCAACGCCGACGAGGTCGCGGCGAAGATCAACGCCCTCGTCGAGTCCACCGGCGCGGACGGTGTCATCGTGGCTCCGGGGGCGGCGCAGGCGCGGTACCGGCACCAGGCGCTCGACGTCGTGGCGCGGTTGCACGCGGAGGGGCGGCTCGCGCGGGCGGGGGCTGCGGTCGCCTGAGCCCCGGTGCGTGCGCGCGGCCGAGCCTGCGCAGGTCCCGACGCCCGTCGAGGTTCCAGCATCGTGGAGTCTCGGCGGGCGTCGTCGTCGTGCGGGGAACTTCGGCGGGCGTCACGCAGCGAGTCGTGGAACCTCGGCGCGGGGGCAGCGGCAGCCGGGCGGTCTGGACCGGTGCGATGCGAATCGCCGACGACGGCGGGCGGTCACGACTCCCCGCCTGCGTGATGCCGAGCGGTCGCGGCTCGTCGTCCTGCGCGCCGCAGGACGACGTTGTGCGACCACTGGCCGCGGGTGAGCGGGGTGTCGTGACCGCGGCAGGCCGTCGCCCGCAGGGGGAATCGAGACACGACCCCGTGGGGATGGGACGGCGTTGGGTGAGCAAGGCGCCGCAACGAAGAAGGCCCTGGTCGTGTGACCAGGGCCTTACTGTCGGGGTGACAGGATTTGAACCTGCGACCTCCTCGTCCCGAACGAGGCGCGCTACCAAGCTGCGCCACACCCCGCGGTGTGATCGCTCCGAACCGGAGCAACCCCAGAAGTCTACCGGATGATCGAGTGTGCTCACGACCATCTCCGTGACGCCCGGGCGCGTCGGGCCCGCGGTCAGTCGGTGCGGGCGGTGAGCGTGACGACGACGGCCTCCGGGCGGCACGAGAACCGCACGGGCGCGTAGATCGACGTTCCGAGTCCGGCGGAGACCTCGAGCCACGACCAGTGGTTCCGGTGCTCCCACTTGTGCAGCCCGCTGACGTAGCGACGGGGGAGGTCGCAGTTCGTGACGAGCGCACCGACCCCGGGCACCTGGACCTGCCCGCCGTGCGTGTGCCCGGCGAAGATGACGTCCGCACCCTGGGTCACGAAGGCGTCGAGCACCCGACGGTACGGCGCGTGCGTGATCCCGATCGACACCGGCGCGGGGCCGTGCTCGTCCTCGGACCACGGCACGTCGCTGCGCATCTCGTCGACGTTCGTCGGCAGGAGGTCGAGACGGTCCCAGTCACGGTGCGCGTCGGACGTGCCGAACAGCTCGAGCCGCGAGCCGCGGAGTTCGATCGCGTGGGCCTGGTCGTTCACGTCGAGCCACCCGAGCGACTCGAAGAACGCCGTCTGCCGGTCGATGTCGAGCTCGACCGGACGAGCACCCCCGCCGCCGTGCGTGCTCGGCCCGCCGAAGTACTTGAACGGGTTGCGCGGCGTCGGACCGTAGAAGTCGTTCGATCCGTACGCGAAGGCCCCCGGGACGCCGCGGAACGGCTCGAGCGCGTACTCGACGGCGGAGTTCGCCGTGGCGTGCCCGAGGTTGTCGCCGGTGTTCACCACGAAGTCGGGCTCGACGAGGCTGAGGTCGCGCAGCCACTGCTGTTTGTCTGCCTGCCACGGCGCCATGTGGATGTCCGACAGGTGCAGGACCACGATGTCGCGGGAGCCCGGCGCGAGGACGGGGACGGTCTCCCACCGGATGCCGAACCGGCGTCGTTCCACGAGGGAGCCCCACGCAGCAGTGGCGCCGCCGACGGCCGCGCCCGCTGCGAGGATCCCGAGCGCGGCGCGGCCGCGCGTCACTTGCAGTCCTTCGGCGCCTTGCCGTCCTTCGTGCCGTACAGCTTGACGGTCACGGCGGAGTCCTTGCCCACGACGGAGTCAGCGGCGGGGTCGGTCGACGCCACCTTGCACTCCTTGGAGCCGCCGCCCTTCTCGTACTGGTCGGAGATCGAGACGTTGCTCAGACCGGCCGACTCGAGCTGCGAGCGGGCGCTGCCGACGCTCTTCCCGGCGACGTTCGGCACCGAGGCCTGCGAGCCGTCGCTCGTGTACACCGTCACGCTCGCACCCTTGGAGAGGTAGGAGCCCGCAGCCGGCGACGTCTTCGACACCTGTCCGGCCTCACCGGCGCCCGGCTGGGTGCCGCCGTCCACGTACGTGAACCCGGCGGAGGAGAGCGTCGACCGTGCCTCATCGGCGGACTTGCCGGCGAGGTCCGGGAGCTGAACGCTGTTGCCTCGGATCGCCGTCGAGGACGGGTCCGTGAACGTCCCACCGGGGTAGGCCGCGTTCACCGGGGTCTGCGCCTGCCGCCAGACGTCGGCGCGGACCCCTGCGTAGGTGCCGTTCACGCCGTTGCTGTAGTGCCGGAGGTTGAGCTTCTTGCCGTCCGTGTTGCCCTGCCAGTAGGCGGTGGCGACCCGGGTGGAGGCGCCGATGAGCCAGATCTGCTCGGCCTCGTCAGTGGTACCCGTCTTCGCGAACATCTGCGTGCCGTCGTACGTCTGGGCGCCACGGGCGGTGCCGCTCGTGATGGTCTGCTTCATCGCGTAGATCGCGGTCTGGGCGACGACGGGGTCGACGGCCTGCGAGCAGTCCTTCGGCTGGCCGCCGAGCTTCTTGCCGGTGGCGTCGGTGACCTGGTCGATCGCCACCGGCTCGCAGAACGTGCCGTTGTTCGCGATGCCGGCGTACGCGGCCGCCATCGTCAGCGGGGCGATCTCGTTCGTCCCGAGGATGAACGAGGGGTTCTTGCGGAGCTCGGTACCGTCGGCGCGGTGCACACCGAAGTTCTCGGCCATCGTCTTGATGTCGCAGAGGTCGAGCTTCTGCGCCATCGACGCGAACGCACCGTTGATGGAGCCGGCGGTCGCGCCGATCACGCTGTAGTTGCCGTTCTCGCCCGGGGAGTCGTTCGACACGTCGAACTGCGTGTAGTCCTGCTGACCACAGATCGTCCACGGTGACACGACGCGAGCGGTGCCGTTGACGGTCTCGTTCAGACCGTGCCCGGCCTTGATCCAGTCGAGCAGCGTGAACGCCTTGAACGTCGAACCCGTCTGGAAGCCCTTGGAGCTGCCGTACTTGTCGTCCACCGAGTAGTTCAGCGAGGTCGACGTCGGCGCGGACTTCAGCGCCTCATCGAAGTCCTTGTTCTGGGCCATCGTCAGGATGCGACCCGTGCCGACCTCGACCGAGTCGAGCGTCGCGCCGAGGGCGATCCGCGTCTCGGCCTTGTTGTCGTACGTGTTGAGGATCTGCTTCTGCTGGGCGTTCAGGCCGATGTCCAGCGTCGTCTGGATCTTGTAGCCGCCGTTGCGCCAGGCGGTGTCGCGTTCCTTCTGCGTGCCGCCGAGCTGCGACATGCCCTTGACGACCTTCACGGCGTAGTCGCAGAAGAACTGCGAGCCGTCACCGACCGAGGCGCGGCAGCCCTGGGTCGGCTGGGTCAGCCGGACGTAGTCCTTCGGGTTCGACGCGATCGCCTTGTCGAAGGCTTCCTTGTCGATGTGCTTCTGCGCGTACATCGACTTGAGGATGACGTCGCGACGGGCCTTGTTCGCCTCGTAGTTCTTCGACGTCGAGAGGTTGCGGGTGTTCGGCGACTGCACGATCGCCAGGATCGACGCGGCCTCGGCCGGCGTGAGGTCGGTCGCCGACTTGTTGAAGTAGTGCTGTGCGGCGGCCTGCACGCCGTACGTCTGGTCGCCGAAGTACGCGATGTTGAGGTACCCGGTGAGGATCTCCTTCTTGGAGTACTTCTTCGCCAGGCCGATCGCGAGCTTCATCTCCTCGAGCTTGCGGGGGATGGTCGTCTCGGTGGCCTCGTTGTACGCCTTGAGGCGCTCCTTCTCCGTGGGGAGCTCGAGCGCCTGCTGCATCTTGATGTTGCGGACGAGCTGCATGGTGAGCGTCGAGCCACCACCCGACTCGCCCAGCCCGCCGGCGAGGCTGCCGACACCCGCACGGACGAGCGAGGTCATGTCGACGCCGCCGTGCTCGAAGAAGCGCTTGTCCTCACCGTCGATGGCGGCGTTCTTCAGGTTGTCGCTGATCTGGTCGTACTTGAGTTCCTGACGGTTCTGGTCGTACACCGTCGCGAAGTGGACGCTCTTGCCGCCCTGGTACGCGTAGAGCTCGTTGCGCTGCGGGAGGTCACCGATCTCGATGTACTCCGGGAGCGACTCGAAGACGCCGATCGTCGAGGTCGTGGTCACGCCGGCCACCGCGATGGCCGGGGTCACGCCGATCGTCACGAGGAGCCCGGCGAGCACGCTGAAGCCGACGAATCCGACGAAGGCACCGACTGCGGAGACAGGTTTGGTCCGCGAGGCAGACGTCTTCTGGGCAGACATAGGATGCAGCCTAAACGACACCGCCGACTGAAAGGCTGGCAAGGAACCGCATGAGCCGCTGGGAATACCTCACGACGCCGTTGATCATCCACAACACCACGGCGATCCTCAACAACTTCGGCGACGAGGGCTGGGAGCTCGTCCAGGTCGTCACCGGTCCCGAGGGTGGACTCGTCGCGTACCTGAAGCGTCCGAAGGCCGACGCATGAGCGTCGCGGAGCGCCTCGCCGAACTCGGCCTGACCGTCCCCGCGGTCGCCGCACCGGTCGCCGCGTACGTCCCCGCGGTCGTCACGGGGCGGTACGTGTACACCGCCGGGCAGCTGCCCTTCGTCGACGGCGCACTGCCGGTCACGGGCAAGGTCGGTGCGGGCGTCGACCCGGAGACCGCGACCGCCGAGGCCCGCACCGCCGCCCTCAACGCCCTCGCCGCCGTGCAGTCGGTCGCGGGCTCGCTCGACCGCGTCGCACGCGTCGTCAAGGTGACCGTGTTCGTCGCGTCCGACCCGTCGTTCACGGGGCAGCCGGCCGTCGCGAACGGTGCGTCCACCCTGGTGGGCGACGTCTTCGGTGACGCCGGCGTCCACGCGCGCAGCGCGGTGGGCGTCGCGGTCCTGCCGCTGGACGCACCCGTCGAGGTCGAGTTGGTCGTGGAGCTGGCCGACTGACGGACCGTCAGCCGCGCACGTCACGCGAGCCGCGCCTCCAGGCAGTCGACCTGGAGGCGCGGCTCGCGTCGTTCCTGCTACATGAGCTCCGCGATGGTCGCCATGATCGTCGGGTCGGCCAGCGTCGTCGTGTCGCCGATGCGGCGGCCCTCGGCCGCGTCCCGGAGGAGCCGCCGCATGATCTTGCCGGAGCGCGTCTTCGGCAGCTCCGGCACGATCACGACCTGTCGCGGCTTCGCGATCGCGCCGATGCGCTTGCCGACCCAGTCGCGCAGCTCCTTCGCCGTGGCGTCGCGGTCGACGCCCTCGGCGGCCTCCGCCGTGAGGATCACGAACGCGACGACGGCCTGTCCCGTCGTCTCGTCGGCCGCGCCGACGACGGCGGCCTCGGCGACGCCCTCGTGGCCGACGAGGGCCGACTCGATCTCGGCCGTGGACAGGCGGTGGCCGGAGACGTTCATGACGTCGTCGACGCGGCCCTGCACCCAGATGTCGCCCTGCCCGTCGAGGCGCGCGCCGTCGCCGGCGAAGTACCGACCGGGGAAGCGTGACCAGTAGGTCTCGACGAAGCGGTCGGGGTCGTTCCAGATGCCCCGCGCCATCGACGGCCACGGGTCGGCGATGGTGAGGTAGCCGCCCTCGCCGGGTGCGACGCGGTGGCCGTCCTCGTCCACGATCTCGGCGGTGATCCCGGGGAGCGGGGTCTGTGCGGCGCCGGGCTTGAGCTTCGTGACGCCGGGAAGCGCGGAGATCATGATCGCGCCGGTCTCGGTCTGCCACCAGGTGTCGACGATCGGGGTGCGGTCGTGGCCGATGACCTGCCGGTACCACTGCCACGCCTCGGGGTTGATCGGTTCGCCGACGCTGCCGAGGAGGCGGAGGGTCTCGAGGCTCCGGGCTTCGGGGATCTGCCGGCCGGCCTTCATCGCCGCGCGGACCGCCGTCGGTGCCGTGTACAGCACGGTGACGCCGTAGGAGTCGACGAGGTCCCACCAGCGGCCCGGCTCCGGCTCGTCCGGGGTGCCCTCGTAGAGCACCTGGGTGACGCCGTTCGCGAGCGGGCCGTAGACGACGTAGGAGTGTCCGGTGATCCATCCGATGTCGGCCGTGCACCAGTAGACGTCCTTCTCCGGGTGCATGTCGAAGACGTTCCGGTGCGTGTACGTCGCCTGCGTGAGGTACCCGCCGGAGGTGTGCACGATGCCCTTCGGCTTCCCGGTCGTGCCCGAGGTGTAGAGGATGAACAGCGGGGTCTCGGCGGGGAACGCCTGCGCCTCGTGCTCGGGGGCGGCCTTGGCGAACTCGTCGTGCCACCAGAGGTCGCGGTCGTTCCACGCGATCTCGTTGCCGCCGCGCTTGACGACCAGGACGTGCTCGACGCTGTCGGTGCCCTCGCCCTCGAGCGCCTCGTCGACCGCGGGCTTCAGCGCCGAGACCGCGCCCCGACGCCAGCCGCCGTCGGCCGTGACGACGAGCTTCGCCTCGGCGTCCTCGATGCGTGCGCGCAGGCTCTCCGCACTGAAACCGCCGAAGACGACCGAGTGGATCGCGCCGATGCGGGCGACGGCGAGCATCGTCACGACGGCCTCGGGGATGAGCGGGAGGTAGACCACCACGCGGTCGCCCTCGCCGACGCCGAGGTCGCTGAGCATGTTCGCGGCCCGCTGCACGTCGGCGGTGAGCTCGGCGTACGTGATCCGACGGGTGTCGCCCGGGGCGCCCTCGAAGTGGATCGCGACCCGGTCGCCGTTGCCCGCGCGGACGTGCCGGTCGAGGCAGTTCTCCGCCACGTTGAGCTCCCCGTCGGCGAACCACTTCGCGAACGGCGCGCCGGACCAGTCGAGGGTCTGCGTGAAGGGCGTCCGCCAGTCGAGGAGGGTGCGCGCCTGCTCGGCCCAGAAGCCCTCGCGGTCGGCCGCGGCGGCCTCGTGCAGGTCCTCGTGGGCGACGGCGTCGGCGACGAACTCCGGCGACGGCGGGAACGTGGGGCCGTCCTCGTGGCGGGGTGAGGCGTCGGTCGGGGTCGGGGACATCGGTGTCCTTTCGCGTCGGCATCGGAGCAGCACCCGTGGCGCTGCCGGCAGCACCCGGAGACTACCCCTGCCCCGGCGGTCGCGGATTCCGTGTCGGGGTTGCCGTGGAGGGGTGTTCGTGGGGTACAGTGTTCATCGCCGGACTCGTTTCCGGTGGCGTCGGCCGTGATTCCCCCCAATCCGCCGATGTCCAGGCGGCACCCGTTCCCCCCAACAGGTGCCGCCTCTTCTGTTTCCCGGGCACGTCCTCCCGTCGTGGGTCCGCCCGGACACATGTGTCACGCATCGATCCGCGCGGGTACGCGGATGAGTGGACAGACCTGTCCATGCTGACGCATCGGTTTCGTGGGTCGTCGAGTCGCGGGGCTGCCCGTTCGCCGGTGCCTTCGCGAGCAGCGCGGCGCGGCGCGGTGTCCGGAGGTGCACGCGTCGCCGAGTGGGGTACGGCTTTCTGCAACGGGGGACAAAGTTGTCCGCTGCTGTGGACTCGATGCCGTTGTGCACCGCACAGCGACCCCGCCGGACCGCGTGTCGGGACACGCCTAGCGTCGCCGGACATGCACCGACACCGAGCCGCCCCAACGACGCCGTTCCTGCCCGGGGTCGCCCCGCCCCGCTCCGAGCGCGCCGTCCGGGCCGAGGAGTTCGAGGAGCTCGCGGGCCTCGTCCGCGACGCGACGGTGACCGACGTCCTCGCCGTCGGAGGACGCGGGACGTGGATCGACCGCGGCTCCGGACTCGAGCCGGCCGATCCCGTGCTCGGCGAACGACGTGCCCGCGAGCTCGGCGCCGCCCTCGTCGCCCGGGGCGGTCGGCACGTCGACGAGAGCACGCCCGTGGCCGATGTCCGACACGGTGACGGGATCCGCGTACACGTCGTGCTCGCACCCGTCGCGGTCACCGGCACCGCCCTGTCGATCCGGCTGCCGCGGCCCGGCCGCCCGACGCTCGCCGCGCTCGAACGGAGCGGGACGTTCGACCGGGTCCCGCGGCGCGTCGTCGAACGCGCGGTCGCGGAACGGCGGAACGTCCTCGTCAGCGGGGCCACCGGCAGCGGCAAGACGACCCTCCTCGCAGCGATGCTCGGCGCCGTCCCGCACGACGAGCGCATCGTCACGGTCGAGGACGTCGCCGAGCTCCGCATCGACCACCCCCCACGTCGTCGCGCTCGAGGCCCGGCAGGCGAACGCCGAGGGGAGCGGTGCGATCGACCTCGGCCGGCTGCTGCGCGAGTCGCTCCGGATGCGGCCGGACCGCGTGGTCGTGGGGGAGTGCCGCGGCGCCGAGGTGCGCGAACTCGTGTCCGCGCTCAACACCGGGCACGAGGGCGGAGCCGGCACCGTGCACGCCAACGGGCTGCCGGACGTACCGGCCCGGCTCGAGGCGCTCGGCGCACTCGCCGGACTCGACCCGCCCACGCTGGCCCGACAGGCGGTGAGCGCGTTCGACCTGGTGCTGCACGTCGAGCGTCGTCGAGGCGTACGACGACTCGCCGGCGTGGGGACGCCGGTGCTGGGGACGGACGGGAGGCTCGACGTGCGCGCGGTGGACGGGTGGCGGTGACGAGGCGGTGGCGACGCGGTCGTGTCCTCGCGTCCGAGCGACGAGCAGCGGCCGAGGGGGCAGGGCCGCCCGGTGCGGCGGCGGGGCCGCCGGCGCGGCGGCGGGGCGCGGTGTCGGACCACGCGGCCGCTGCGGCCGCTGCCGCGCGGACGCTCGAACGCGTGGCGACGCTCGTCTCGGCCGGCGTGCCACCACCGCGGGCATGGCACCTCGTGGGTGGACTCCCCACCGTCGAGACGCCCGCGTGGCACGACGTCCGCGCGGTCCTCCGGGTCGCGGACCGCACCGGCGCGCCCTCCGCCGTGGCGCTGCGGGCGCTCGCCGGCGCCCTGCGCCGTTCGGCCGCCAGCGACCGTGCCGTGCGGGTCGCCCTCGCCGGCCCGCGCGCGAGCGCCCGCGTCGTCCTCGCCCTGCCCGTCCTCGGGGTCGGGCTCTCGTCCACGTGGGGTGCCGGCGCCGTGGAACTCCTCGTCGGGTCGCCGTTCGGGTGGGCGTGCACGGCGCTCGCCGCCGGTCTGGTGGCGCTCGGTCGGCGGTGGACGAACGGGCTGGTCCGGGCCGCGACGCCGGACGGACACGTGCCGGGCGCGCTCCTCGACGCGTGGGCGGTCGCGTTGTCGGGCGGCGGGTCGTGGACGGACGCCGGACGCATCGTCGAGGAAGCCGTGCAGGAACCGGGGCGCGCCGACGCGGACACGGTCGAGCGGGCACGGCTCGCCGAGGTGCTCGGGCTCGCCCGGCGCGCCGGGGTGCCGGCCGCCGCGCTGCTCCGCGCCGCCGCCGAGGACGTCCGCGACGACGCTGCCGCCGCCGGACTCGCGGCGGCCGAGGGGCTGGCCGTGCGACTGGTGCTGCCGCTCGGGGTGTGCGTCCTGCCCGCGTTCGTGCTCGTCGGCGTCGTGCCGGTGGTCGCCGGAGTCCTCTCCTCCACGGTCGTGGGAGTGCGGTGATCCCTCCACAGCCTGGTCGTCCGGCCGCCGACGGGGTCGCGCGGGCGGCGATGCTGACGACAGGGCCGAGCGGTCGCTCGGCCGCCCGAGAGGAAGAGGAACACCATGCACCAGCACCCACAGCCGACGCGGTGGCGACGACTCCGCACCCGCATGGCCGAGGACCGCGGGTCGGCGACCGCCGAGTACGCCGTCGTGATCCTCGCCGCGGTGGCCTTCGCCGGCGTGCTCGTCGCGGTCATGCGCTCCGGCGAGGTCCAGACGATCCTGACCGAGCTCGTCCGCGGTGCCCTGTCGCTCTGACCGTGGCTCGGTGACGGTGGAGTTCGCGGTCGTCCTGCCCGCCGTGGCGGTCGTGCTGACGCTGCTCGTCGCAGCCGTCGTCGCGGTCGATCGGCAGGGCGCGCTCCAGCTCGCGGCCGCGACGGCGGCGCGCGCGGCAGGACGTGGCGACCAGGAGGCGGCCGCGGCGGCGGCCGCCTCCGTCCCCGGAGCGTCGGCCGCGTACCAGCGGCCCGCGGGGCTCGTGTGCGTCGAGCTCGCCGTGCCCGCGCCCGGGGTGTTCGCCGCCGTCGTGCTGCGCGCCTCCGGGTGCGCGGCGGAGCGGGGCGGGTGACCGTGCGCGTGCAACCGGACCGTGCGGCCCACGGCCCGTCGCGGTCGGACCGCGGCTCCGTGACGGTGCTGCTCGCCGTCGTCCTCGGCGTCGGCACGACCGTCGCGACGGCGGGCGTGGTGGCGGCGACCCACCGCGTGGCCGTCGTCCGAGCACAGGCGGCTGCCGACGCCGCGGCGCTCGCCGCAGCGGCCGCCCTCGTCGGGCTGGTCCCCGGCGACCCCTGTGCCCGGGCCTCAGTCGTCGCCGAGGCCGGCGGCGCGGTGCTCGGAGGATGCTCGACGGCCGGCGCGGACGCCCGGGTGACCACCGCGATCGGCAGCGGTGCGTTCGCCGTGAGCGCAGTCGCCGTCGCCGGAGCAGCGAGCGGAGCGCGCCACCTCTGTGTGTATGGTGTGCACGTCGGCCCCCGGTCATCGATGTCCCGGTCGACCCGGACGGCGAGTCACACCGGCGACGTCGCAGGTCCAGGGCCGACGAGCACCATCGATCAAGGAGACACGTGCCAGGCACGAAGAAGCTCGTGATCGTCGAGAGCCCCGCGAAGGCGAAGACGATCGCGCAATACCTCGGTGACGGATACGAGGTCCAGGCGTCAGTGGGCCACATCCGCGACCTCGTCGAGCCCAAGAACCTCCCCGCGGAGCTCAAGAAGGGCCCGATGGGGAAGTTCTCGGTCGACGTCGACAACGGCTTCGAGCCGTACTACGTCGTCTCCGACGCGAAGAAGAAGACCGTCTCCGAGCTGAAGCGCGCGTTGAAGGACGCCGACGAGCTCTTCCTCGCGACTGATGAGGACCGCGAGGGCGAGGCCATCGCGTGGCACCTCCTGCAGGTGCTGAAGCCCAAGGTGCCGGTCAAGCGCATGGTGTTCCACGAGATCACGAAGGAGGCGATCCAGCGCGCGCAGGAGGCCACCCGTGAGCTCGACACCGCCCTGGTCGACGCGCAGGAGACCCGTCGCATCCTCGACCGTCTCTACGGGTACGAGGTCTCGCCCGTGCTCTGGCGCAAGGTCGGCCCCGGCCTCTCCGCCGGTCGTGTGCAGTCCGCCGCCACCCGTCTCGTGGTCGACCGCGAGCGGGAGCGCCTGGCCTTCGTCTCCGCGAACTACTGGGACCTCACCGCCCGCTTCGAGAAGCCCGGCGACACCGCCTTCACCGCGAAGCTCGCCCGTGTCCAGGGCACCCGGGTCGCCTCCGGCCGCGACTTCGACGACCGTGGCGCGATCTCGGGCGACGTCGTCCGGCTCGACGAGGCCTCGGCCGCCGCGCTGACGACCGTCCTCGAGCGTGCCGGTGACGCGGTCGTGCGTTCGGTGGACTCGAAGCCGTACACGCGCCGCCCCGCCGCGCCGTTCACCACCTCGACGCTGCAGCAGGAGGCCGCGCGCAAGCTCCGCTTCTCCGCGCGGCAGACGATGAGCGTCGCGCAGTCGCTCTACGAGAACGGCCACATCACCTACATGCGAACCGACTCCTCGTCGCTCTCGCAGCAGGCCGTCAACGCCGCCCGGAAGCAGGCCGCCGCCCTCTACGGCGCCGAGACGGTGCCGGACAAGCCGCGCAGCTACGCCGGCAAGAGCAAGAACGCGCAGGAGGCGCACGAGGCGATCCGCCCCGCCGGTGACACGTTCCGGACGCCGTCGCAGATGGAGAAGGTGCTCCGCGGCAACGACTGGAAGCTCTACGACCTCATCTGGAAGCGCACCGTCGCCTCGCAGATGGCGGACGCCAAGGGTTCGACGGCGTCGGTCGTCCTCGGCATCAGCTCCACCGAGTCGGTCGAGGGCATCACCGCGACCGCGAACGGCACCGACGCGGAGTTCACCGCGTCCGGCACCGTCATCACGTTCCGCGGCTTCCTCAACGCCTACGAAGAGGGGCGCGACGAGGAACGGCACGAGGCGAAGACCGACGGCGACGACGCGAAGCTCCCGCAGATGACCAAGGGCGACGCCCTCGGCGTCTCGGACGTCGAGGCCAAGGGCCACGACACCTCGGCGCCGCCGCGCTACACCGAGGCGAGCCTCGTGAAGACGCTCGAAGAGCTCGGTATCGGCCGTCCGTCGACCTACGCGGCGATCATCTCGACGATCATCGACCGCGGGTACGTCACCCAGCGGGGCAGTGCACTCGTGCCGAACTGGATCGCGTTCAGCGTGGTGCGGCTCCTCGAGGACTACTTCGGCGACCTCGTGCAGTACGACTTCACCGCCTCGATGGAGGACGACCTCGACCGCATCGCGAGCGGCGACGAGGACCGCGTCGACTGGCTCAAGGGGTTCTACTTCGGCGGCGGCGACCAGCGCGGGCTCCGGACCGTGATCGACAACCTCGGCGAGATCGACGCGCGCGACATCAACTCGGTGGAGCTCGCCCCCGGTCTGACGCTCCGCATCGGCCGCTACGGCCCGTACATCGAGGTGCCGAGCGACGACCCGGAGAAGCCGCGTCGGGTGAACGTCCCCGAGGACCTCGCTCCCGACGAGCTGACCACGGAGAAAGCCCGCGAGCTCGTCGAGGCACCGGTCCTCGGTGATCGTGTGGTCGGCATCAACCCGGAGACCGGGAAGGAGGTCCTCGCGAAGGACGGCCGCTTCGGTCCGTACGTGACCGAGCGCACCCCCGAGCCCGAGCCCACCGTCGACCCCGCCACGGGTGAGGTCACCGAGGCGGCGCCGGCCGCGGCCGCGTCGACCAGCGCCGCCACGACGAGCACCACCGCGAAGAAGACGACGGCCAAGAAGGCGACGACGAAGAAGGCCGCCGCGCCGAAGGAGCGCACCGCGTCCCTCTTCAAGTCGATGGACCCGCAGACGGTCGACCTCGAGACCGCGCTCAAGCTCCTCGACCTGCCCCGGACCGTCGGGCAGGACCCCGAGTCCGGCGAGGACATCACGGCGCAGAACGGTCGCTACGGCCCGTACCTCAAGAAGGGCACCGACACCCGGACGCTCCCGAGCGAGGACGCGATCTTCGACGTCGACCTCGCCGGTGCGCTGGAGCTGTTCGCGCAGCCGAAGTACGGCGCGAAGCGCTCCGCGACCGCGGCGCTCAAGGAGTTCGACGCGGACCCGGTGTCCGGCAAGCCGATCAAGGTGAAGGACGGCCGGTTCGGCCCGTACGTCACCGACGGCGAGACGAACGCCACGATCCCGCGCGGCGAGGACGTCGAGGCGGTCGACTTCGAGCGGGCCGTCCAGCTGCTCGCGGACAAGCGCGCCAAGGGTCCGGTGAAGAAGAAGGCACCGGCCCGCAAGACCGCGGCCAAGAAGAAGTGACCGGTCGCTTCATCACCCTCGAGGGTGGCGACGGCGCGGGAAAGACGACGCAGGCCGAGCGCCTCGCGTCGTGGCTCGGCGAGCACGGGCGCACGGTGGTCCGGACGCGCGAGCCCGGGGGCACGGACCTCGGGCTCCGCATCCGCGAGATCGTGCTGCACGAGCGCGGCCACGTCGCACCCCGTGCCGAGGCCCTGCTCTACGCCGCCGACCGCGCGCACCACGTCGAGACGGTCGTCCGTCCCGCCGTCGCGCGCGGGGACGTCGTGCTGCAGGACCGCTACATCGACTCCTCCGTCGCGTACCAGGGTGTGGCCCGGGGCCTCGGCGCCGAGCACATCCGCTCGGTGTCCGACTGGGCGACCGACGGGCTGACGCCGGACCTCACGATCCTGCTCGACCTCGACGTCACCGTGGGCCGGGCCCGGGTCGCTGCCGCACGCGGGGACACGTTCGACCGACTCGAGTCCGAGGCGGCCGCGTTCCACGAGTCGGTCCGTCGTGCGTTCCTCGACATGGCCGCCGCGGAGCCCGGACGCTTCCTCGTCGTCGACGCCTCGGCGGACGCGGACACCGTGCAGCGCACGATCCGTGCGGCCGTCGCCCCCGTCGTCGGGATCGACGCGGCATGACGGTGGTCGCTGCCAGGATGTCGGCATGAGCGTGTGGGACGGCCTGACCGGTCAGGAAGAAGCCGTCGCTGCCCTGCGCCGCGCGGCCGAAGCCCCCGAGGGCACGGGCGGTATGACGCACTCGTGGCTCATCACCGGTCCGCCCGGGTCCGGCCGCTCGAACGTCGCAGCGGCCTTCGCGGCGGCGCTGGTCGGTGCCGGCCCCGACGACGACCACACCCTCCGCCAGATCACCGCGCGGACCCACCCGGACGTCTCGGTCCTCACCACGCAGCGGGTCATCATCACGATCGACGAGATCCGGCAGCTCGTGACCTCGTCGTACTACTCGCCCTCGGTCGGCCGGTACCGCATCGTCATCGTCGAGGACGCCGACCGCATGACGGAACGCACCTCGAACCTGCTGCTCAAGGCCCTCGAGGAACCGCCCGAGCGGACCGTGTGGATCCTCTGCGCCCCGAGCGAGGCCGATCTGCTCCCGACCATCAGGTCCCGGGTGCGTTCGGTCCGGTTGCGCGTGCCCGGCATCGAGTCGGTCGCCGACCTGCTCGTCGCCCGGACCGGGGTCGACCGGGTGCTGGCGATGGACGCCGCGCGCCAGGCCCAGAGCCACATCGGCATGGCACAGCGCCTCGCGACGAGCGCCGACGCCCGTGACCGCCGTCGTCGGACGCTCTCGACGGTCCTCGGTGTGCGGAGCGTCGGCGATGCCGTGATGGCCGCCGCCGAGCTCCTCGCGGTCGCCGACGAGGACGCCAAGGCCATCACGCAGGAGCGCGACGGTGAGGAACGCGACGCCGCCCTGCGCTCCCTCGGCGTGGAACCCGGCGGCACGATCCCGCCGGCACTCCGGTCGCAGCTCCGCGCGCTCGAGGAGGACCAGAAGCGTCGGGCGACCCGGAGTCTCCGGGACGGCCTCGACCGCATCCTCGTGGACGTGTCGTCGCTCTACCGGGACCTGCTGCTGCTCGGACTGGGCGCGCCGGCGGATCCGGTCAACCTGTCGATGCGCGACGAACTCGAGCGGGCGCTGCCGTCCGTGCCGCCGGCGGCTGCGCTCGAGGTCCTCGATGCCGTCTCGACGGCACGGACACGCATCGCTGCGAACGTCGCCGCCCTGCTCGCGCTCGAAGCGCTGCTCGTGACCATCGCGCGCGCCGCGCGCTGACGGGCCGCGCCGCGCGCTGAGCGGGCCACGCCGCGCGCTGCGAAGGTCGCGCCGCGCGCTGACCGGCCGCGCCGCGCGCTGACGGGCCGCGCCGCGCGCTGGCGGACCGCGCCGTGCGCTGGATGCCGACGCTGCCCATCGCCGGACTGGAGGCACGGGTCCAGCCCGCCATGCGCCTCCAGTCCGTCGCCGCGCACCTGGCGGACCCGCCTGACGCAACCCACAGCCTCCCGGTCGGACCCACGTGGGAGAATCGCGGCATGTCCGACGCCGCCCCAGGCCTGCGCGAGCGGAAGCGCCTCGCCACCCGACTCGCCATCCAGCAGGCTGCGCTGCGCATCGCGGTGGAGGACGGCCTCGCGGCCGTCACGGTCGACGAGATCTCCCGCCGCGCCGACGTCTCGCCGCGCACCTTCTTCAACTACTTCCCGAGCAAGGAGCAGGCGATCCTCGGGGACGACCCGACGCTCCCGGACGACGACGCGCTCGCCGAGTTCGTCGCGGGCGGTCCCACCGGCGACCTCCTGCAGGATCTCGGCAACCTCCTCGTGCACTCGACGCAGGCGCTCATCGACGAGCGGGGCCTCATCGCCGAGCGGCAGGAGGTGCTGCGCGCCAACCCCGAGCTGTTCTCGCGGCGGATGGCGTCGATGAAGGAGTTCCAGCACGAGATCGAGACCGCGGTCGCCCGTCGCCTCGAGACCACCGAGCCGGACCCCGATGCACGCCGTCGGCAGGCCCGGCTGGCGTCGATCGTGGCGCTCGGCGCGCTGCGGCATGCATGGTGGGAGTGGTCGGAGCAGGGCGGCGACGTGCACCTCGTCGACGAGCTCGAACGGTCCTTCGCCGACCTCGGCGCGCTGGTTTCGCGTTCGCTGGTCTGAACCTGTATAGTCATTGCTCGTGCCGCTCCGGCGACGGAGTGCCGAAACGCTGTGGTGACACAGCACCAGACGTGCCGGAAACGGTGCGTTCGCCGCCTTAGCTCAGTCGGTAGAGCGATTCACTCGTAATGAATAGGTCGTCGGTTCGATTCCGACAGGCGGCTCCACGGAACCCCCTCCGATCCCGGATCGGAGGGGGTTCTCCCGTTCGTGCACGGGTCGCCTGGTAGACAGGCCGCATGACGGTTCGGTGGGGAGTGCTCGGAACGGGCGGCATCGCGCGCTCGTTCGTCGGTGACTGCGCGGCGGTCGGTGTCGAGTTCGTCGCGGTCGGCAGTCGGACCGCGGCGTCGGCGCAGGCGTTCGCGGACGAGTTCGACATCCCGCGGCCGCACGGCTCCTACGAGGAACTCGTCGCCGACCCGGACGTCGATGCCGTTTACGTCGCGACGCCCCACTCCCGCCACGCCGCCGACGCGCTCCTGGCGATCGAGCACGGCAAGCACGTCCTCGTCGAGAAGGCGTTCACGATCACCGCCGCCGAGGCCCGCGCGGTCGCGGACGCAGCCCGCCGTGCCGACGTCGCGGTGATGGAGGCCATGTGGACGCGCTTCCTGCCGCAGATGGCGATGATCCGGCAGGTGCTCGCGGAGGGCCGCATCGGTCGCCCGCGGCTCGTCGAGGCGACGCACCACCAGGCCCTGCCGTCGGACCCGCAGCACCGGCTGAACGACCCGGCGCTGGGCGGGGGAGCGCTGCTCGACCTCGGCATCTACCCGGTGTCGTTCGCCGTCGACGTGCTCGGACTGCCGGAGTCGGTCGTCGCGTCCGGCACGCTCAGCGAGCAGGGCGTCGACACGCAGATGGGCATCGTGATGACCCACGTGGGTGGGACGCAGTCGACGGTGCACTTCGCCCTCGACCTCGCGAGTCCGAACACGGCGTCCATCATCGGCGAGGACGGCCGGATCGACCTCGACGCGACGTGGTTCACGCCGACGACGTGGCGCCTCCGCGACCGGGACGGCGTCGTGGTGGAGGAGTTCGACGGCCGTGAGGAACGGACCGGCTACGGCCACGAGGCGCGCGCGTTCGAGGCGATGATCGAGACCGGGACGCACGAGGGCGGGCCGATGGACCTCGAGGAGTCGGTCGGGATCATGGCGCTCCTCGACGAGGTCCGGCGCCAGGTCGGCGTCCGCTACGCGGCCGACGAGCAGGCGGATCAGGAAGACGGCCTGGAGGCTCCTCCCGCAGTTCCGTAGGATCGGTCGCGATGTCCGAGCCGCAGCCCCCACGACCGACCCTCGCCGAGCGCGCCCGTCACGCCGTCACCGCGTTCCGCGGCTCGGTCGCCCGACGTCCCGTGCCGTGGATCGCCGGTGGTCTCGCCGGTGTCCTCGTCCTCGGTTCCGGCGGTGCGGTCGCGGTCGCGGCGGCCACCATGCCCGACGTGGCGACACCGGCGCAGACCACCGCTGCGGCGCCCTCCGCGACGGCGCCAGGCACGCCGTCCGCGAAGCCGTCGGCCACCCCGACCGCGACCGGGCGCGCGGTGCCGGAGGACCCCGCGGGACCGACCGCGCTCCGCACGTGCAGCATCGACCAGGCCGCGGGGGCACCCGGACTCGGATCGTTCGAGGGGGCCGTGGTCGACGCGGCGACGGGCGAGGTCCTGTACTCGCACGCCGGCGACCAGCCGAAGCAGACCGGCAGCGTCATGAAGACCCTGACGACCGCGACCGCACTGGCCGTCCTCGGCGGCGATCACCGCATCCCCACGACGGTGACGAAGGAGGCGAACGGGACGATCGCGCTCGTCGGGCACGGTGACGCCACCCTCTCCGCGGGCGGCGCGACCGTGTACCCGGGTGCCCCGACGCTCGGGCAGCTCGCACAGCAGGTGAAGGCGAAGCTCGGCAGCTCCCCGGTCACGACGATCGTCACGGACGACACGTACTGGAGCGACGCCGACGCCTGGGACCCGACGTGGCCCGTGTCCGAGCGGACCATCGGGTACCAGCCGGAGGTCACCGCGCTCATGGTCGACGGCGACCGCGCGAACCCCGGAGCAGCGACGTCCCCGCGGTCCACCGACCCCGTCGGGCGTGCCGGGGCGGCGTTCCGGACCGCGCTCGCGAACGCGGGGGTCGTCGGCGCCGCGAACGCGCAGATCGTCAAGCGCGCCACCACCTCGACGGACACCATCGCCACGGTGTCCTCGCAGCCGGTGTCGACCCTGATCGGCCAGATGATCCCCAACTCGGACAACACCCTCGCCGAGATGCTCGCCCGCATCTCGTCGAAGGAGTCCGGGTCGAACGGCTCCGCAGCCTCGCTGACCGGGGTGTACCAGGCGGCGCTGAAGACCTACGGGGTCGACCCGTCCGGCATCGTGATCAAGGACGGCTCGGGGGAGAGCGCGGCGAACGCGGTGTCGCCCGAGTTCGTCGCGAAGCTCATGGTGCCCGTGCAGGCCGGCGCGAAGGGCCTCGGCACGCTGTCGGACGCCCTGCCGGTCGCGGGCGTCTCGGGCACGCTCTCGAGCCGCTTCACGGGTGCGAACGCCGTCGCGCGGGGCAAGGTGCACGCGAAGACCGGCTGGATCGACAGCGCGAACACGCTCGGCGGCTGGATGGACGCGGCGGACGGCACCCGCCTGACGTTCGCGTTCTACGCCATCGGTTCGTCGCGGGCGGCAGCGCTCCCGGCACTCGACGCCGTGACCGCGGCCACGTACTCGTGCGGGGCGAAGCTCACCAGCTCGTAGCGCACCCGATGCGGTCTCCGAGGCCGTCCGGTGCAAGATGGACCCATGGCCAGGGCACTGCTCGTCGTCGACGTCCAGAACGACTTCACCGAGGGCGGTGCGCTCGGGGTGACCGGTGGTGACGCCGTCGCCGAGCGCATCTCGGTGTTCCTCGGGCAGCACGCGGGGGAGTACGACCTCATCGTCGGCTCCCGCGACTGGCACCACGGCGACGACGACAACGGTGGGCACTTCGCCGGAGCGGAGGGCCCGGACTTCGTCGACACGTGGCCCGTCCACTGTGTCCAGGACACGCCCGGCGCGGACTACCACCCGGCGTTCGACACGGACCCGGTGGACGTCCACGTCTACAAGGGGCAGGGGGCGCCGGCGTACTCGGCGTTCCAGGGGCGCACGGCCGACGGCGTCCCGCTCGGCGAGGTGTTCGAGCAGCACGACGTCCGCGAGGTCGACATCGTCGGCATCGCCACCGACCACTGCGTCCGTGCCAGCGCGCTCGACGCACTCGAGGGCGGCGCGGCCGTCACGGTGTACGAGGATCTCGTCGTCGGGGTCGACCCGGGGCGCAGCGCCGCAGCGCTCGACGAGGTGCGGGCGGCCGGCGGGCTCGTCGACCACAGCGACACCGACGAGGGCCTGCACCGCCCGGGCGGCGCGCGCATCTGACGCCGCAGCAGGCGTGACGCGCGCGCCCGCGCGTCAGACCAGGAGCTGGTGCTTCGCCAGTTCGCGGTAGAGCGGCGTCGACTCGACGAGCTCCGAGTGCGTTCCGACCCCCACGACCCGTCCGTGCTCCAGCACGACGATGACGTCCGAGTCGACCACGGTGGACAGCCGGTGGGCGATGACCAGCAGCGTGCGGTCCTCGGCCACGGCGTCGATCGCGAGCCGCATCTTCTGCTCGTTCACCCCGTCGAGCGACGACGTCGACTCGTCGAGGAGCAGGATCGGCGGTGCCGCGAGGAGCGCCCGGGCGATGGCGAGCCGCTGCCGTTCACCGCCGGAGAGCATGACGCCGTCTTCGCCGACCTGCGCGTCGAGGCCCCGGGGGTCGCGGTGCAGGACCTCGCCGAGGTTCACCGCCTCGAGGACACGGACGCAGTCCGCTTCGGTGGCGTCCGGCGACCCGAGCAGCAGGTTGGCGCGGATGGTCCCGGCGAGCACCGGGGCGTCCTGCTCGACGTAGCCGATCTGGGCACGGAGCTCGGCGCGGTCCAGCCCGCGGACGTCGACGCCGCCGAGCCGGATCACGCCGTCGGTCGGGTCGTAGAACCGCTCGATGAGCGCCAGGGTGGTCGACTTGCCCGCACCCGAGGGGCCCACGAGGGCTACGCGCGAGCCGCGGGGGACCCGGAAGGAGACGTCGTGCAGCACCACGTCGTCGGCGGGGGCGGTGTCGGCGGGGCGATCCGTGCCTCCAGGCCGGTCCGTCGCCCCGTCGGGACCGGACGCTTGCGCAGCTGCCGCGTACCGGAACGACACGTGCTCGAACGTGATCGCGTCGTCGCTCGGGACTGCCGCGGCGACCCGGACGGCGCGGTCGTCCTGGTCCTCCGTCGGCAGGTGCAGGATCTCCTCGATGCGGCCGAGCGCACCGAGCGCCTGCGCGACCGCGACCGCGGCGCCCATCGCCTGGCCGAGCGGCATGATCATCATGAAGAGCAGCAGGATGAACGTGATGAGCGTGGCGATGGTGATCGTCCCCGCTGCGACCTGGGCACCGCCGACGCCGAGCACGGCGATGAAAGCGACCTGCATCACGATGCTCGCGACCGGGACCACGAACGCCGACATCTTCGCGATGTCGAGGCCGCGCTTGTACGCCTCGGTCGCGTGTCCGTCGACCTCGCGCACCTCGCGCTCGGTGGCGCCGGCGGCGCGGATGGTGCGGACGGCACCGATGCCGCGCTCGACGGCCGCGGTGAGGTCGCCGACCTTCTCCTGCGCCTTCTTCGAGGCGACGCGGATGCGGCGGCTGAGCCCACCGACGACGACGATCGCGACGGCGACGATGACCACCACGATCACGAGCAGGAGTGGATCGATGATCGCCATCGCCACGATCGCGCCGATGAAGGTGAGCGCGCCGCCGATCGACTCGATGAGCCCCTGGGTGAGCACGGCGCGGAGCAGGGTCGTGTCGCTGCCGACGCGGGACACGAGGTCACCGGTCCGTCGCGTGTCGAACTCCGAGATGGGGAGGTTGAGGATGCGCGCGATGAGCTTCCGACGGGTGCTCAGCACGACGCCCTCGCCCGCGCGCTGGAGCAGGAAGTGCTGGATGCCGTTCAGCAGACCGGCCACGATGACGAGTCCGACGAGCAGCCACACGAGCGTGCTCAGCGTCCGTCCGCCCTGGACCGCGGTGATGACCTGGTTGACGAGGAGCGGCTGGGCGAGGGAGGCGCCGGCGCCGAGGACGCTCAGCACGATGATCACGGCCATCGCGGGCTTGTTCTCGAACAGGTAGGACAGCAGGCGGCCGAAGCTGGCGCGGGGACCGTCGTTCTTCTTGGGGCGGGCGAAGGGGGAGCTCATCGTGTTCCTAGTCTCTGCCGTACTTCTTGTGCACTGCCTGGCGGCTGACGCCCAGGAGCGTCGCGATCTCCTGCCACGAGGCGCCGGCGTTGCGGGCACGGCGGGCGGCGAGCTCCTCCGTGCGGTCGAGGGCCTTGCGGAGCTCGCGCACCGAGGCGAGTGCGGCGAACGGGTCGTCGCCGTCGGCGCCCGAGGCCAGCGTGGTGATGGTCGGACCGTCCATGGTGTCAACCTACATTGACGATCGGGGGTGTGTCAACCGGGGTTGACGGGGCGGGGTGGGGCGGGCCCGGGCCGTGCGGATGCGACGTTGCGCGGGTCGATCACGAGGTGTTTCGTCGCTCGATGCTCGCGCATCCGATGTGCGTGCATCGGGCGACGAACCGCGCGTCGAACGACGGGCGCGACGTCGCAACGCGCGCGTTTCGTGGGCGCAGGCCGCCCGCACCCACCGCACCACACGACGGACGGGAGGCGCGGTGCCCGCTGGCACCGCGCCTCCCGTCCGTGACGTGCGCACCCGGGTGCGTTACGGGGCGAGGCTCCCCGAGGAGCGCACGTGGCCGTCGCCGGCCGCCGCGTCGGCGGGGACGCCGAGCACGCGCTCGGCCTCGGCCTCGCCGAAGTCCGCGTGCCGGGTCTCCTTGACGAAGAAGAGCGCGACGAGCGTCACGACCGCGGCGATGGTCAGGTAGAGCCCGACGAGGAAGATGTTCCCGTCGGCCTTCCACAGCGCGAGCGCCACGGTCGGGGCGAGCGACGCACCGAGGATCGATGCGACGTTGTACGCCACCGCCGAGCCCGTGTACCGGACGTTCGTCGGGAACAGCTCCGGCAGCAGGGCGCCCATCGGCCCGAACGTCAGGCCCATGAGCGACAGGCCGACGATCAGGAAGGTGACGACGGTGATCGGCCCGTGCGAGGCGGCGAACCAGATCTGGAACGTCAGGCCGAACACGGCGATGCCCGCGGTGGTCCAGAGGAGCGTCGACCGGCGGCCGAACTTGTCCGCGAGGAACCCGGCGACCGGGGTGAGGATGCCGAAGAACACCACGCCGATCATGAGCAGCGTCAGGAACTCGCCGCGGGAGTACCCGAGGCCGATCTTCGGGACGAGGGGACCGGCCGTGGCGCCAGTGGTGCCGTAGGTCAGCGTGAACGTCGTCATGAAGTAGAAGAGCACGTAGGTCGCGACCATGCCGAAGGTGCCGATGATGAGCGGCCGCCACGAGGTGCGGAACACCCGGGCCAGCGGGACCTTCGCGACCGTGCCGGACTCCTGCACGCCGCGGAAGACGGTCGACTCCACGAGCTTGAACCGCACGTAGAGACCGACGATCACGAGGACGGCGGAGAGCAGGAACGGGATGCGCCAGCCCCACGCCTGGAAGTCGGCGTTCGCCGTGCCGTCCGCGCCGGCGGGCATCGCGGCGTTGATGGCGATGAAGAGCCCGTTCGCGAGCAGGAACCCGATCGGGGCGCCGAGCTGGGGGAGCGAACCGAACACGCCGCGCTTGCCCTTCGGGGCGTTCTCGGTCGCGAGCAGCGCCGCACCGGACCACTCGCCACCGAGCCCGACGCCCTGTGCGAAGCGCATGACGGCGAGCAGGACGGGCGCCCAGACGCCGATCGAGTCGAACGTCGGCAGGCAGCCGATGAGGAACGTCGCCGTGCCCATCACGAGCAGCGAGGCGACGAGCGTGGCCTTGCGGCCGATGCGGTCACCGAAGTGGCCGAAGATGATCGAGCCGACTGGTCGGGCGAAGAACGCGAGGGCGAACGTCACGAACGACGACAGCTGCGAGGCCGTCGGGTCCTCGTTCGGGAAGAACAGCGTCGGGAAGACGAGGACCGCCGCGGTCGCGTAGACGTAGAAGTCGTAGAACTCGATGGAGGTCCCGACGAGGCTGGCGATGACGACGCGGGAGCGCGGGTTGCCTGCGGGTGCCGGGGTGGTCGTGCTGGGTGCCGATGCGGCTGACATGCGTGTGTGGTGACTCCGAGGGGAGCACCCGGGAGGGGTGCAGCGGTGTTCCGGACGGCGGACACCGGTCGGTTCGCGCAGGTGGCGCGTCGCCGATCGGGTGCGTTCGGTGGGTGGTTGACCGCTTGTGACGGGGGCTCACAGCCTACGACAGATGTCGCTTTCCTGCGAATCCGCAGAGAACGAACGGCCGGGAGGCGCGGTGCACGTCGTCCGTGCTCCGCGCCGCCCGGCGGGCGGTCGCGCTGGTGCGCGCCGTGGTCGCGCTGGTGCGCGCCGTGGTCGCGCTGGTGCGCGGTCGCTCAGCTCGCGGCGCCGGCCTCGAGGTGGGCGGGCAGCTGGTGGCCCATGCGGTCCCGCTTGGTGTCGAGGTAGCCCGCGTTCTGCGCGGAGATGCCGACGACGAGCGGCACGAGCGACTCGACCGCGATGCCGTGCTCCTCGAGCTGCCGACGCTTCTCCGGGTTGTTCGAGAGGAGGCGGACGCTCGTGATCCCGAGGTCGGCGAGGATGCCCGCGGCGCCGCCGTACTCGCGCGAGTCGGCCGGCAGCCCGAGGGCGAGGTTGGCGTCGAGCGTGTCGAGGCCGTCCTCCTGCAGGCGGTAGGCCTTGAGCTTGTTGATGAGGCCGATGCCCCGGCCCTCCTGCCCGCGGAGGTAGACCACGACCCCGCCCTCGGCTGCGATCGTGTCGAGCGCGGCGTCGAGCTGCGGGCCGCACTCGCACTTCAGCGAGCCAAACGCCTCACCGGTGAGGCACTCCGAGTGCACGCGGACGAGCGCGCCGTCGGCGGGGGCGGAACCGTCGGGCAGGGGAGCGATGATCGCCACGTGCTCGGCGCTTGTGACGAGGTCGCGGTAGGCGCGCATCTCGAACGTGCCGTGGGTGGTCGGGACGTTCGTGGACACCTCGAACTGGACCGGGCTCCCCGGCGTGGGGGAGGTCAGTGCGTCGGTCATCGTGTGCTCCGGTCGTTCTGGGGCGCCGTCCCAGGGTGCGCGGCGCCGTGCGGCCGGGCCCGGACCAGGAGGTCGGGACCCAGACTGGTGGTCGATGTTACGTCCAACCGCAGGCGGTCGGTCATGCTTCCCACGCCGAGGTCGTCGACCGCGACGCGGGGTCCGCCGAGCAGCACGGGGGCGACGTAGACGAGGTACTCGTCCACGAGGCCGGCCGCGATGAGCGCGGAGGTCAGGGTGGGGCCGCCCTCGACGAAGACCGAGTGCACGCCGTGGTCGCGGAGGGCCGCCAGGGACGCCGCGAGGTCGTGCCCCGGCAGTGTGACGAGGCCGCGCGGGTGCCGGCGGAGCGCGGCGGTGTCCGGGACCGGTCGGTCGCCGAAGACCACCGGGAGGGGCTGGTCGGCGAGGAGCTCACCCGCATCGCCCCGTGCGGTGAGGGAGGGGTCGTCGGCGAGCACGGTGCCGGTGCCGACGAGGATCGCGTCGTGCGCCGCCCGCTGTTCGTGGACGTGCTGGCGTGCGGCGGCACCGGTGATCCACTGGCTGGTCCCGTCGGCCGCTGCAGCGCGTCCGTCGAGGCTCGACGCCCACTTCGCGGTCACCCACGGGCGACCGAGCCGGACCGAGAGCAGCCAGCGCTCGAGGAACGTCTCGGCCTCGGCGGCGAGGACCCCGGACACGACGTCGACGCCGGCGGCGCGGAGCCGGTCGGCGCCGCCGTGCACGTGCGCCCCCGGGTCGTCGATCGCGTACACGACGCGGCCGATGCCGGCCTCGACGAGGGCGAGTGCGCAGGGGCCTGTCCGCCCGGTGTGGTTGCACGGCTCCAGGGTCACGACGGCGGTCGCGCCACGGAGCAGTGCCGGGTCGACCTTCGCCATCGCGTCGACCTCGGCGTGCGGCGTGCCGGCGCCCTTGTGCCAGCCCTCGGCGAGCACCGTGCCGTCGGGGGAGAGGATCACCGCTCCGACCCGGGCGTGGTCGCCGACGGCGGGGCCGAGCGCCGCGATCTCGAGGCCGCGGCGCATCGCCCGGACCTCGGCCGGGGTCGCGGTTCCGGAGGGGGTGCTGGTCACTCCTCGACACTACCGACGACAAGTCGGTGACGCGTCATCGAACTACACGCTGTGGGCGAACGACGCTGTAGGCCATGACAGGTCGGACGCCGGCGCGCCGTCCGCGCGACGCCGCGCGTGCCACGCGGGTGTGGGGCCGCCGTCACGACCGGGGTTCGCCGCCGGACCGCTCCCCGTGAAGGAGAACCCGGCGGCCCGGGCGACCGCTGCGGAGGCGGTGTTGCCCTCGTAGCACTCCCACGCGACGTCGGGAGCGCCCTGCTCGAACGCCCACGTGACCACGAGCTCGAGGGCGTCGTGCACGAGCCCGGCACCACGTGCGGCGGGTGCGAGCCAGAACCCGACGTCACGCCGCTCGGTCCGGTACCCGATGACGCCCTCGAGCAGGGCGGAACCGCTGCGCCGGATCGCCCAGGTGTACTCCCGGTCCGACGCCCACCCCGGGCCGACGAGGGCATCCACGAAGGACCGCGCGTGCTCGGGCCCGTACGGTTGCGGCACGGTCGTCCAGCGCGCGACGTCGGGGTCCTGGCAGCCGGCGACGATGGCTGCCGTGTCCGCGCGGGTGGGCACGTCGAGGCGCACCCGCGTGGACTCGAGGACGATCGGGATCACGTCGTGCTCAGCCGCGGACGCGCGGGACGAACCCGATGCGGTCGTACACGCGCGCGAGGGTCTGCTGCGCGATCGACTCCGCGCGGTCGGCACCGACGGCGAGGAGCCGGTCGAGCTCCGCCGGGTCGTCGAGGAGTTCGAGCGTGCGGGCACGCACGGGCTCGAGCTCGGCGACGACCGCGTCGGCCACCTCGCCCTTCAGGTCGCCGTACCCCTTTCCCTGGAAGGACGCCTCGAGGTCGGCCACCGAGGTGCCCGTGAACGCCGACAGGATCGACAGCAGGTTCGTCACACCGGGCTTCGCCTGGCGGTCCGCCCGGATCTCGCGCTCGGTGTCGGTGACCGCCGAGCGGATCTTCTTCGCGGTGCGCTTCGGGTCGTCGAGCAGTCGGATGAGCCCGTTGTCGGACGCCGCCGACTTGCTCATCTTGTTCGTCGGGTCCTGCAGGTCGTAGATGCGGGCCGTGTCGGTGAGGATCCGGGCCTCGGGCACGACGAACGTGTCGCCGAACCGCGAGTTGAACCGCCCGGCGAGGTCGCGTGTCAGCTCCACGTGCTGCCGCTGGTCGTCGCCGACGGGGACGACCTTCGTGTCGTACAGCAGGATGTCCGCCGCCATGAGGATCGGGTAGGTGAAGAGCCCGACCGAGGCCGCGTCGGCACCCTGACGGGCCGACTTGTCCTTGAACTGGGTCATCCGGCTGGCCTCGCCGAAGCCGGTGAGGGTGTTGAGCACCCAGGCGAGCTCGGCGTGTGCGGGCACCTGCGACTGGACGAAGAGCGTCGCCTTCGACGGGTCGATGCCCGACGCGATGTACTGCGCCGCCGTGGCACGGGTGTTCGCCCGGAGCTCGGCCGGGTCCTGCGCGGTGGTGATCGCGTGCATGTCGACGACGCAGTAGATGGCGTCGTGGTCGTCGAGCAGCGTCCGCCACTGCATGAGCGCGCCGATGTAGTTGCCGAGGTGGAGCGATCCGGCCGAGGGCTGGATGCCGGAGAAGATGCGGGTCGTGGTCATGCTGGTGTCCTGTTGCGCTGGAGCGGGAGGGGATCAGATCTCGTAGTCGACGACCACGGGGGCGTGGTCGGACCATCGCTGGTCGTACGCCGCGGCGCGGTCGACCGTGTAGTGCGAGACCTTCTCGGCGAGTTCGGGGGTGGCGACGTGGTAGTCGATGCGCCAACCGGAGTCGTTGTCGAACGCCTGGCCGCGCCACGACCACCAGGTGTACGGGCCGTCGACGTCGCCGGCCTGCGCACGGCCGACGTCGACCCAGCCGAGGCCCGGCCCGGTCGAACCGTCCGCGCCCTCGACCTGCTCGCCCTCGGCGCCGAAGAACCGGGAGAAGTAGGCGCGCTCGCGGGGGAGGAACCCGGCCCGCTTCACGTTGCCCTTCCAGTTCTTGATGTCGCGCTCGTCGTGCCCGACGTTGAGGTCACCCACGACGACCGCGAGCGGGTTGTGCGCCCGGAGCTCTGGCAGTCGCTCGGTCATCGCGTCGAGGAACTTCCACTTCTCGTCCTGCTTCGGGGTGTCGACCTCACCCGAGTGCACGTACGTCGACACGACCGTCACCGTGGTGCCGTCGATCTCGTAGTCGGCCTCGAGCCAGCGGCCGGCGGAGTCGAACTCCTCCGCCCCCAGCGCGACACGGTGGATCTGCGCCCGGTGCCGGGACGCGATCGCGACGCCCGCGCGGCCCTTCGCCGAGGCGGGGTCGTGCACGATGTCCCACTCGTCACCGAGGAGCCCCGCGAGGTCGTCGCTCGACGCACGGACCTCCTGCAGGGCGAGGACGTCGACGTCGCGCGTGGCGAGCCAGTCGCCCATGCCCTTCCGGAACGCGGCACGGACGCCGTTCACGTTGACGGATGCGAGGCGCAGGCGTGTCATGCCGCCCAGCCTATCGGCGGCCACGGACAGCCCCGCCCGCCGTAGGCTCCGGCAATGACCGTCGTGCTGACCGTGGGCGAGCTGCTCGCCGCGTTCCGACCCGTGGCCGAGCAGATGCTGCGCCCGGACGAGTTCCGCGGAGCGGAGTTCTGGGTGTACACCGACTGGTCCGAACGACTCCGCCGAGTAGTCGAGACGGAGGTCGCCGACGAGGGGATGGCCCTCGCATGGTCGATCGCCGGAGACGACGGGGATTCGTGGCTCTGGCTCGGCGAGGGGGAGCAGGAGATGCTGCTGAAGATGGCCGACGACCTGCAGGACTTCATCGCCGAGAGCAGCTTCGCGTGGGGCGAGCTGCGCCCGATCCCGCCGATCCCGCCAGCGCGCTCGTAGGTCGCGACCCCCGTGCGCGGGCTTGTCCGCCCGCCGGTCGCCCCGCCACGATGAGCCCGTGACCGACCCCGTCGCCGATCCTCCGCCCTGGCGCCACCCGCAGGTCGAGCGTGCCCTCGTGGCGGCCTCGGAACTCCTGGAGCACGGCTGGCCCGAGGACGCCGTCGAGCCACTGAACGGTGCGCTCGCCCTGCACGGCGACGACCCGGAGGTGCTCCGGATCCTCGCGGTCGCGTTCTGGTCGGCCGGTGACCTCGACGCCGCGCGCACGGCAGTCCGCCGGGCGATCACCACCGATCCCGATGACGTCGAGGGGTACCTCCTCGCCGCGCACCTCGCCGAGGAGGCCGACGACGTCGTCGAGGCCCGGTCGGCCTGGGCGGCAGCCGTCGAGCTCGTCCCGAGCGACGGCGGCCTGGCGGCAGCGCAGCTCGTCCTCGACCTCCGCACCGGACAGGTGGACGCGGCGACCTACGCCGCCGCGACCCGGGCCGCCACCGCGCACCCGCAGCACGCACAGGTGAACCTCGCCCTCGCATGGCTGGCCGCCCGCGAGGGCTACCCGGGCACCGCCGAGCGCGCCCTCGTCGCCGCGGTGGCGGCGACCCCCGCGGACCCGTGGCCCCGCTGGCAGCTCCTCCGAGCACGCGAACGCCGTGGCAGCACGATCGCGGTGCTCGCCGACGCCGCACTCGTCCTCGCGGAGCACCCTGACGCGGCCGGCCCGCTCGGCGCGTTCCGTCGTGCCGTCGTCCGTCTGGCGTCGCTGGGGACGGCGTTCATCGTCGTCGGTCTCGTGCTCGCCGGCACCGTGGGGGTACTCGTCGGCATGGTGGTCGACGACCCCCTGCCCCCCGAGCTGTGCTGCGCGGCGTTGATCGTCGGAGTGGTCCTCGCCCAGGTCGCGGTGCTCCGCCGGCTCGGTCGGGCGCTCCCGACGGGGTGGCGGCCGTTCGTGGGGCTGGTCCGGCGTCGAGTGCCCGGCGTCGTGGTCGTCCCCGTCCTGCAGGCGGCGACGCTCGTCGCGGCAGGCGTCCTGCTCGTGCTCGCCGGCACGGGTGCCCCGGGGCTCGCGGATGGTGTGGCCGCAGCCGCGGCCGGAGGTGCGCTCGTCGCGGCCATGGGCACGGCGGGGTTCCTGGGACGCTGGTACGCGTGATCGGTCCCCGCGCGGCTGCGGCGGTGACCGGATGACGGACGGGAGGCGCGGTGCCAGCCGGCACCGCGCCTCCCATCCGTCTGCAGGTCGCGTCGAGGACGCGACCTGCCCGATCAGGCCGCGTCGTGGTCCGTCTGCAGGAACTCGACGAGGTCGTCGGCGGTCTTCTCGGCGTCGTCGCCCGACACCGTGAGGGTGACCTCGTCGCCGTTCTCGATGCCGAGGCCGAGCAGCGCGAGGATGCTGCCGGCGTTGCCGGACTTGTCGCCCTTCGCGATGGTGACCTGGTGGCCGGACGCGGTCACGGTCTGGACGAACAGGGACGCGGGGCGGGCGTGCAGGCCGGACGCGCTGGCGACGGTGACGGTGCGGGTGGCTTCGGACATCGAATGGACTCCTGTCGATGGGTGGTGGCGCTCATGGTAGCGAGCGTCGGGTGGGGCTGGTCCTGGCAGCGGTCAGGAACGACCGGGCCAGAACACCTCGGTGCCGGCGGCCTCGACCTCGCGGACGAGGTCGGCGTTGACGCCGGGGTCGGTGATGATCGTGTCGATCGCAGCGAGGGGTGCGACGCGGCCGAACTCCTCGCGGCCGAACTTCGTGTGGTCGGCGAGCAGGATGCTCCGCCGGGCCGACTTGATCATGGCGGACTTCACGGCGGCCTCCGCCATGTTGTGCGTCGTGAGGCCGCGCTCGGGCGTGATGCCGTTGATGCTGATGAACGCGACGTCGACGCTCACCATCCCGATGAGCTGGTGCGTCCACGTGCCGACGCCCGCGAGCGAGTCGCTGCGGATGTTGCCGCCGAGGAGGTGGAGGTCGAGGCCCTGCCGGTTCGCGACCGCCATCGCGACGGGCAGTGAGTGCGTCACGACGGTGAGGCCGCGGTCGGTGGGGAGCATCTCGGCGAGGCAGATGGTCGAGGTTCCGGCGTCGATCATGATCGAGCCGTTCTCGGGGAGCTCCTCGAGCGCCGCCTGGGCGATGACCATCTTCTCGGCCTGGTTGATGCCGCCGCGGTCGCCGACCCCGGGGTGCAGCGTGATCCGCTCGACGGGGATCGCGCCGCCGTGTGCCCGTCGGACCAGACCGCGGCGTTCGAGGCTCGTCAGGTCGCGGCGGATGGTCTCCGGCGTGACCTCGAGCAGTTCGGCGAGGTCCTTCACGTCGACCCGGCCCTGCGCCCGGGCCTGTTCCACGATGCGCTGGTGGCGCTCGGGTGCGTACATCGTGGGCCTCGTCGTCTCGTGCTGCTCGTGCGGGTGCTGGCGGATCGGGCCGGAACGGACACGCTCGGGCACGTCTCGATCCGGGACGCCCGATCCGTTCTGGTCACCAGACGCAAACGGGCATCTGTTTCTGCATTTTTATCCCCGGATGTGTTTGTTTGTCAACGAGGATCGATGTAGTGTGCTGCCAGTTGCACGACTGCACCACCGAACGCACCACCGCACCGCACCGCTCCACCGCGCGTGAGATGAAGGAGTCTCGAATGCCCGAACTGCTCGGCACCGGCGTCGGCCGTGGCGTCGCCCACGGACCGGTCCTCCGGATGGCAGACCCGCTCGGCGCCCCGTCGCAGGACGCGCTGGCCGGTTCGGCGGACGACGCGAAGCAGGCCGTGGCCGGCGCGCTCGCCGCGGTGGCCGAGGACCTCAACAAGCGCGGACAGCTCGCCGGCGGCGACGCCCAGGCCGTGCTCGAGGCCCAGGCGCTCATGGCGCAGGACCCGACGCTCCTCGACGACGTGCACGCCCGCATCGACGGCGGCACGAACGCCGAGCGTGCGGTGTTCGAGGCGTTCGGCCAGTTCCGCGACCTCCTCGTCCAGATGGGCGGGTACATGGGGGAGCGCGCAGCCGACCTCGACGACGTCGCCCAGCGCATCATCGCCAAGCTCCGCGGCGTCCCGGCACCCGGGGTCCCCGAGTCGGACACCCCCTTCGTGCTCGTCGCCCGCGACCTCGCGCCGGCCGACACCGCACTCCTCGACCTCGAGAAGGTGCTCGCCCTCGTCACGCGCGACGGCGGCCCGACCTCGCACACCGCGATCCTCGCCCGCGCGAAGGGCATCACCGCGATCGTCGGTGTGACCGGGGCGGACCAGCTCGTCGACGGCACCGAGGTCGTCGTCGACGCGGCCGCGGGCACGGTCGTCACCGACCCGTCCGCCGAACTCGTCGCCGAGGTCGAGCAGCGCATCGCCGACCGGCTCGCCGCCGCCGAGGCCCCCCTCACCGCCGGTGCCCTGGCCGACGGCCACACCGTGCCCCTGCTCGCGAACCTCGGCAGCCCCGCCGACGCCGCGGGTGCCGTCGCTCTCGGTGCGGAGGGCGTGGGGCTCTTCCGCACCGAGTTCCTCTTCCTCGACTCGCCGAAGGCCCCCACCGTGGCCGAGCAGCAGGAGTCCTACCGACGTCTGCTCGAGGCGTTCCCGGGGAAGAAGGTCGTCGTCCGCGCGCTCGACGCCGGTGCCGACAAGCCCCTGCCGTTCCTCACCGACAAGGACGAGGAGAACCCGGCGCTCGGTCGCCGTGGTCTCCGGGCCCTCCGGAACCACGAGGAGGTCCTGCGCGACCAGCTCACCGCCCTCGCGCAGGCCGACGCCGAGACCGAGGCCGACCTCTGGGTCATGGCCCCGATGGTCGCCGACGCCGAGGAGACCGAGTACTTCGTCGCCCTCGCCCGCGAACTCGGCATCCGGACCGCCGGCGTGATGGCCGAGGTGCCGTCGCTCGCGCTCATGGCCGAGCAGGTGTTCACCTCCGCCGACTTCGTGTCGATCGGCACGAACGACCTGACCCAGTACACGATGGCCGCCGACCGCATGCTCGGCACCGTCGCGTCCTACCAGGACCCGTGGCACCCCGCCGTGCTCCGGCTCGTCGCGCAGCTCGGTTCCGCCGGGGCAGACGCCGGCAAGGCCGTCGGCATCTGCGGCGAGGCCGCGGCCGACCCGCTCCTCGCCGTCGTCCTCGTCGGCCTGGGCGCCACCACCCTGTCCATGACCCCCGCGGCCCTCGCCGACGTGCGCGCCGAACTCGGCAAGCACACGCTCGACCAGGCCCGCGAGATGGCGAAGGCGGCACTCGCCGCGTCGACCGCAGCGGCTGCCAAGTCCGCCGCGGCCGCCGCGCACGCCGTCTAGCCCAGCACCACCGCAGCACAGCAGCACCCCCACCCCTCCACCACTGCAGCACCCATCACAGAAAGCCAGGCACATGACAACGTCGTCCGTTGCAGCGCCCGACGCTCCCGCGAAGTCGCGGGGCGGCGCACGCGTCGCCGTGCAGAAGTTCGGCACCTTCCTCTCCGGCATGGTCATGCCCAACATCGCGATCTTCATCGCGTGGGGCATCATCACGGCGTTCTTCATCGAGACCGGTTGGACGCCCGTCGGCATCCTCGGCGGCTTCGGTGAGACGAACGGCGTCGCCAACCCCGGCGTCGTCGGGCCGATCCTGACCTACCTCATCCCGCTCGCGATCGCGATCCAGGGCGGTCGCATGGTCTACGAGACCCGCGGTGCCGTCGTCGGCTCGATCTTCGCGATGGGCGTCATCCTCGGGGCCAACGGCACCGTGATGATCCTCGGCGCGATGATCTGCGGCCCGCTCGGCGCGTACATCATCAAGCAGGTCGACAAGATCTGGGACGGCAAGATCCGCCCGGGCTTCGAGATGCTCGTCAACAACTACGCGGCAGGCATCCTCGGGTTCGTGCTCGCCATGATCGGGTTCTTCTGGCTCGCCCCGATCTTCAAGGCCATCGCGAACGGCCTCGGCGCAGCGGTCGAGTTCCTCATCAACAACTCGCTGCTCCCGCTCGCCAGCGTGATCATCGAGCCCGCCAAGGTGTTCTTCCTCAACAACGCCATCAACCACGGCGTGCTCGACCAGCTCGGCGCGGCGCAGGTGAAGGAGTCGGGCAAGAGCATCCTGTTCCTGCTCGAGGCCAACCCGGGCCCGGGTCTCGGCATCCTGCTCGCCTTCACCTTCTTCGGTGTCGGCATCGCTCGCTCGACCGCTCCCGGCGCGATCATCATCCAGTTCCTCGGCGGCATCCACGAGATCTACTTCCCGTACGTGCTGCAGAAGCCGGTGCTCTTCATCGCCGTCATCCTCGGTGGCGCGACCGGTGTCGCCACCAACGTCGCGTTCCAGTCCGGCCTCGTCGCCCCGGCCTCGCCCGGATCGATCTTCGCCGTGATCGGATCGACCGCGAAGGACAGCTTCGTCGGCGTCATCCTGTCGGTCATCCTGTCGGCAGCCGTGTCGTTCGCCGTGGCGTCGTTCTTCCTCCTCGCCACCCGCAAGCGTGACCTCGCGAACGGCGGCGGCGACATGAGCGCTGCGATGGCGAAGCTCCAGGCCAACAAGGGCCGCGACGTCAACGCCGCGACCTCGGGTCTGCTCGGGAACAACGCCCCGGCCAACGAGGAAGAGGCCGAGGCCTCGCTCGGCGGCGTCGGTTCGGCGTCGACCGCCACGGCCACCCGCGTCGAGAACGTCGTGTTCGCCTGCGACGCCGGCATGGGCTCCAGCGCGATGGGCGCCAGCGTCCTCCGCAACAAGGTGAAGAAGGCGGGGATCGAGGGCGTCACGGTCGTCAACAAGGCGATCGCGAACCTCGACGGTACCGAGGACCTCATCATCACGCAGGAGGAGCTCACCGACCGTGCTCGGCAGAAGAACCCGGGGGCGCAGCACGTGTCCGTCGGCAACTTCATGAACGCGCCGCAGTACGACGAGGTCGTCGAACAGCTCAAGAACCAGTAAGCAAGTGCAGTATCGGAGGGGACGGGCCGCGGCTCGTCCCCTCCACACGTCCACGACGCCACGTCACGAAGCAAGGAGAACCCCGATGCCCGTCCTGCAGGAGAGCCAGATCCGGATCCACACCGAGGACACCGCGCCGACCAAGTCGGAGGCGATGAAGGAGGCTGCCGAGATCCTCGAGGCTGCGGGCGCGGTCACCGCGGACTACTACCCGGCGATGCTCGAGCGTGAGAAGAGCGTCTCGACGTACATGGGCAACTTCCTCGCCATCCCGCACGGCACGAACGACGCGAAGGATGCCATCAAGTCGTCGGCGCTCTCGTTCATCCGCTACGCCACCCCGATCGACTGGGACGGCAACCCCGTGCGCTTCGTCGTCGGCATCGCCGGCGTCAACAACGAGCACCTCGACATCCTCTCGAAGATCGCGATCGTGTTCTCCGACGAGGACGAGGTCCAGAAGCTGACCGACGCGCCCGACACCGCCGCGATCCTGTCGATCCTCGGCGAGGTCAACGAGTGAGCGAGCGCACCGCCGTCCACTTCGGCGCCGGCAACATCGGCCGCGGCTTCGTCGGCCTGCTCCTGCACGAGGCCGGCTACGAGGTCGTCTTCGCCGACGTCGCCGCACCGCTCATCGACGCCCTCGCCGCCGCCGACTCGTACACCGTGCACGAGGTCGGTGCCGACGCGAAGGACCACGAGGTCACCGGGTTCCGCGCACTGAACAGCGCGCAGGACGAGCCGGGCGTCGTCGCCGAGGTCGCCGCCGCAGACGTCGTCACCTGCGCCGTCGGCCCGAACGTGCTGAAGTTCATCGCGCCGGTGATCGCCGCGGGACTGCAGCAGCGCGACGCGGGTGCGCCGCCGCTCGCCGTGATGGCGTGCGAGAACGCGATCAACGCCACCGACCGCCTCCGCGAGTTCATCGTCGAGGCGCTGCCCGCCGAGTCCCGCGACCAGGCCCTCGCCAAGGCCGTCTTCGCGAACACGGCCGTCGACCGCATCGTCCCCGCACAGCCCGAGGGCGCCGGACTCGACGTCACGGTGGAGACCTACTTCGAGTGGGCCATCGACCGCACGCCGTTCAACGGGTCCGAGCCGGAGATCCCCGGTGCGCACTACGTCGACGGGCTCGCCGCGTCGATCGAGCGCAAGCTCTTCACGGTCAACACCGGCCACGCGACGGTCGCCTACCACGGGTACCTCGCCGGTGCGGACAAGATCGCCGACGCCATCTCGATCCCGGCGGTGCGGTCCGAGCTCGAGTCCGTCCTCGCCGAGACGAGCGACCTGCTCGTCCGTCGCCACGAGCTCGACCCCGAGGTGCACCGCGCCTACGTCGAGGCGATCATCGCCCGGTTCGAGAACCCGCACCTGCCCGACACGGTCACCCGGGTCGGCCGGCAGCCGCTCCGCAAGCTCTCCCGTGACGAGCGGTTCGTCTCGCCGGCCGCGGCCCTCGCCGAGGACGGCACCGAACCGACCGCGCTGCTCGACGCGATGGGTGCGGCACTCCGTTTCGACGTCGCGGACGACGAGCAGAGCGTCCAGCTCCAGGAGCTGCTGCGGTCCGACAAGGCGGACGGCGAGGTCGTCTCGGAGATCACCGGGCTCGACGAGCAGCACCCGCTGCACGCCGCGTTCGCGGACCGGGTGCGTCAGGCGCGCGCCTGACGACGTCCGCGTCTCCCAGACTGGAGGCACGGTGCCAGCTGGCACCGTGCCTCCAGTCCGTCTGTGGGGCGCGGCGCGTAGCGTCGGGCGCATGACGAAGCACTGGGTGGCACCGCGGTTCGGCGGCAGCGAGGTCCTCGAGTTCACCGACACCGAGGTGCCCGCGCCCGGCCCCGGCGAGGTCACCATCGCCGTCCGCGCCGCGGGCATGAACCCGGCGGACACGAAGCACACCCGTCAGGGCGACCCGTCCGACCTGCCGATCGCCGTCGGTTACGAGGTCGCCGGCACCATCAGCGCCGTCGGGCCCGGCACCGAGATCGCCTCGGGTGGGGGAGCCGTCGGCGACGAGGTCCTCGCGTTCCGTGTCGAGGGCGGCTGGACCGAGGAGCTGACGGTGCCCGCGCACGACGTCTTCGCGAAGCCCGCGATGCTGGGGTTCCCCGAGGCCGCGAACCTGCTCCTCGCCGGGACCACCGCGGCCGACATGCTCCGGGTCACCCGGGCCTCCGGGAACGACACGGTCCTCGTGCACGGCGCAGCCGGGGCCGTCGGGGTCAGCCTGCTCCAGCAGCTCCGCCTGCTCGGAGCCCGGGTCATCGGGACCGCCTCGGAGCGCAACGCCGACGTCGTCGCGGACTTCGGCGGGGAGTGGATCGCCTACGGCGACGGGCTGGAGGACCGCGTCCGCGCGCTCGTCGCCGACGGGACCGGCGGCGGTGTCAGCGTGGCGCTCGACTGCGTCGGGACCGACGAGGCGGTCGACGTCTCCCTCGCGCTCGTCGCGGACCGATCGCGCATCGTGACCATCGCGGCGTTCGGCCGGGCGGAGTCCGACGGCATCCGCGCGGTCGGCGGCGCGCAGCCGGAGAGCAAGGCCTTCCGGGACTCGGTGCGGCAGCGGCTCATCGACCTCGCGGGCGACGGGCAGCTCGTCGTGCCGGTCGCCCGGACGTTCCCGCTCGCGGAGGCGAGGGCCGCCGCGGAGCTGCTGGAGTCGCAGCACCCGGGAGGGAAGCTCGCACTCGTCCCCTGATCGGGGGTGTCACACGCCGGACGCGCCCGCGGTGCGTCTGGTTGACTCGGCAGCGCCCCGCGCGATGTGCCGGGGCAACCCGATCCGAACCGCGAGTCAGCAGGGGGACCCCGATGAGTGACCAGTACCCGCCGCAGAACCCGAACGGGCAGGACCCGTACGGCCAGCAGCAGCACGGCCAGCAGCAGCCGTACGGGCAGCAGCCGCAGTACGGCCAGCCGCAGTACGGGCAGCCCGCGCCGACCGGTCCGAACGGCGAGCCGCCGCTGTGGGCGCCGTGGTACGGGATCTCGTTCGGTGCCGCCATCAAGCGGTTCTTCAAGAAGTACGTCCGGTTCGACGGGCGCGCGAGCCGAAGCGAGTTCTGGTGGTGGTTCCTCGCGAACGCGATCGTCGGCATCGTCCTGTACACGATCTACGGGATCGGTGCGGCGACGTCGGAGTACCGGACCGTCTCGACGGGCTACTCCACCAGCGCGGTGATGACCGCTCCGTCGGCGCTGTTCGTCATCGGTGGGATCCTGCTCGGGCTCTGGGGTCTCGCGACGATCGTGCCGAACATCGCCCTCGCGTGGCGCCGACTCCACGACGCGAACTTCGCGGGACCGTTCTTCTTCCTCGGTCTCATCCCGTTCGTCGGCGGCATCATCCTGCTCGTCCTGTACCTGCTCCCCTCGAAGCCCGAGGGCGCGCGATTCGACCAGCCCCAGCGCGGCTGAGCGACGCACGATGACGAACGGCCCTCCCGGGTGTCCGGGAGGGCCGTTCGTCCTCGATACGACGAGTCCGTCCACGGGAGGGCACGACCATGACGAACGACGGCACACCCCAGTGGGGGCCGCCGCAGCAGCCGCCCCAGTACGGGCAGCAGCCGCCCCAGTACGGGCAGCAGCCGCCCCAGTACGGGCAGCAGCCGTACGGCCCGCCGTACCCGATGTACCAGGCACCGCCGCCGATCCCGCTCGGGCCGGACGGCACACCACCGCTGTGGGCGCCTTGGTACGGCATCGGGTTCCTGGACGCCTTCACCCGCTTCTTCAAGAAGTACGCGCGCTTCGACGGCCGCGCCAGCCGGAGTGAGTACTGGTACTGGTTCCTCGCGAACGCGATCGTCACACTCGTGCTCATCGGGGCGTTCTACGGCGTGCTCGTCGCGACGATCCTCGGGAGCACTCGCATCGATGCCTACGGCAACTCCGTCAGCGAGCCCGCACGGGCGCCGATCGCGTTCGTGTTCCTCGGGCTGTGGTTCCTGTGGTGGCTCGCGACCCTCGTGCCGAACATCGCGCTCGGGTGGCGGCGCGTGCACGATGCCGGACTCCCGGGCGCGACCTGGCTCCTGGGCCTCTTCGTCTCCGTCGCGGCGATCGTGCTCGGCTGCCTCGGGTCGAACCCGTCCGGCGCGCAGTACGACCGCCCCGACCTCGGCTAGACCGTCGCCGCGCGATGTCGGTGCATATCAGCGGTGCACAACGAAAGACCGTCCGCACCACGCCGAGGCGTGGTGCGGACGGTCTTTGGTTGTGCAGCAGCCGGAGCAGGCAGCGAGCGCGTCGATCGCGTCGATCGCGTCGAGCGCGTCGAGCGCGTCAGACGACGCGGACGCGGGCGAGCGAGCCGTCGACGACGAGGTCGCGGACGGTGACCGAGGGGTCGGCCGTCTCGAAGCGCATCGCCCCGCCCGGCTGGTCGAACCACGGCTGCACGAAGCGCACCGTCACGAGGAACGGCCGCTCCACGACGTAGCGGTGGGTCTCCGGTGCGGACGCGACGTGCGGCGGCAACGAGCGCTGGGGGAGCGGGGTGTCGAGCGGGTGCAAGAGGTAGCCGTCCGGTCCGCCGATGCGGTCGACGGGAACGCCGGCCGGGACTTGGATGGTCAGTCCCCGCTCGCCGGCCTGCGACACCTGCTGCGCGAGCTGCGGGTACGTCGAGGCCGCGCGGTCGCGGAGTCCGTCGAGCTCGTGCCGCGGGACGTCCCGCGGCGCCGGGAACGGCCGGTTGAGGAACCGACGGAGCATCTCGACGGCGTCGTCCTCGCCGTTCGCGGTCGCCAGTCGCCGCGCGGTGCCGTAGTCGACCACCTCGAGCGCGTACTGGCCCGAACCCACCTGCGCGATGCGGAGTGCCCCTTCGACCGGCGGCTCGTGCAGGGTCTCCCCGGGGAGTTGCACGTACCGGACGGTGTAGCCGAGCTGGTCGAGGATGGGGCGGGTCTCCGCGAACGTCATGGGCGCGAGCCTACCGGGCCGACCTATGCCTTCCCTCGCATGATCGCCTGCTTGACCTCCGAGATCGCCTTCGTGACCTGGATGCCGCGCGGGCAGGCGTCGGTGCAGTTGAAGGTCGTGCGGCAGCGCCAGACGCCCTCCTTGTCGTTCAGGATGTCGAGACGCACGTCGGCTGCGTCGTCACGCGAGTCGAAGATGAAGCGGTGCGCGTTGACGATCGCGGCCGGGCCGAAGTACTGACCGTCCGTCCAGAACACCGGGCACGACGACGTGCACGCAGCGCAGAGGATGCACTTGGTGGTGTCGTCGAACCGGGCACGGTCGGCGACGGACTGCACGCGCTCCTTGCCCTTCTCGGGTGCGGACGATGCCTGGAGGAAGGGCTGGACCTCGCGGTAGGACGCGAAGAACGGCTCCATGTCGACGACGAGGTCCTTCTCGAGCGGCAGACCCTTGATGGCCTCGACGTAGATCGGCTTCGAGACGTCGAGGTCCTTGATGAGGGTCTTGCACGCCAGACGGTTGCGCCCGTTGATGCGCATCGCGTCCGAGCCGCAGACGCCGTGCGCGCAGGACCGGCGGAACGTGAGCGAGCCGTCCTGCTCCCACTTGATCTGGTGCAGTGCGTCGAGGATGCGGTCGGTCGGCAGCATCATCACGTCGAAGTCCTGCCAGCGCGGCTCGTCGTCGACGTCGGGGTCGAACCGGCGGACGATGATCGTGACGGGGAACGATCCGGGAGGGGCTTCCTGCACGGTCTGGGTGCGGGGGGCGTCGGAGACCAGGGTGTCGGTCATCAGTACTTCCTCTCCATCGGCTCGTAGCGCGTCACCACGACGGGCTTCCAGTCGAGCGTGATGTGGTCGTCGGCGAGTGACGAGTGCGGGTCGCCCGTCAGGTACGCCATGGTGTGCTGCATGTAGTTCTCGTCGTCGCGCTTCGGGTAGTCGTCGCGCATGTGGCCGCCGCGGCTCTCCTTGCGGTTGCGGGCGGAGTACACGACCACCTCGGCCAGGTCGAGCAGGAAGCCGAGCTCGACGGCCTCGAGCAGGTCGGTGTTGAACCGCTTGCCCTTGTCCTGCACGGAGACCTGCAGGAAGCGGTTGCGGAGCTCGTGGATGGTCTCGGTGACCTTCGCGAGCGACTCGTCGGTGCGGAACACCTGCGCGTTCCGGTCCATCTCCTCCTGGAGCTCCTTGCGGAGGGCCGCGACCCGCTCGGTGCCGGTCGACGCGCGGAGCTGGTCGAGCATGTCCTTGACGCCCTGCTCGGGGTGCTCCGGCAGGGGCAGGAACTCGGCGGTCTTGACCCACTCGGCCGCGTTGTTGCCCGAGCGCTTCCCGAACACGTTGATGTCGAGCAGGGAGTTCGTGCCGAGGCGGTTCGAGCCGTGCACGGACACGCAGGCGCACTCGCCGGCGGCGTAGAGGCCGGGCACGACCGTCGTGTTGTCGTAGAGGACCTCGGCCTTGACGTTCGTGGGGATGCCACCCATCGCGTAGTGCGCGGTCGGCATGACCGGCACCGGCTCGACGACCGGGTCGACGCCGAGGTAGGTGCGGGCGAACTCGGTGATGTCCGGCAGCTTGGTCTCGAGGACCTCGGCACCGAGGTGCGTGCAGTCGAGGAGCACGTAGTCCTTGTTCGGACCGGCACCACGGCCCTCTGCGACCTCCTGCACCATGCACCGCGCCACGATGTCGCGCGGTGCGAGGTCCTTGATGGTCGGGGCGTACCGCTCCATGAAGCGCTCGCCCGAGGCGTTGCGGAGGATCGCGCCCTCACCGCGGGCGCCCTCGGTCAGGAGGATGCCGAGGCCGGCGAGCCCGGTCGGGTGGAACTGGAAGAACTCCATGTCCTCGAGGGGGAGGCCGGTGCGCCAGACGATGCCGACGCCGTCGCCGGTGAGCGTGTGCGCGTTCGACGTGGTCTTGAACATCTTGCCGAAGCCGCCGGTGGCGAAGATCATCGCCTTGGCGTGGAAGACGTGCAGCTCACCCGTCGCGAGCTCGAAGGCCACGACGCCCGCCGGCTGCTTGCGGGTGACGCCGTCGTCGCCCGTGACGTCGACCATGATGAGGTCCAGCGCGTAGAACTCGTTGAAGAAGTTCACGCCGAGCTTGACGCAGTTCTGGAAGAGCGTCTGCAGGATCATGTGCCCGGTGCGGTCGGCCGCGTAGCAGGCGCGTCGTACCGGCGACTTGCCGTGGTCACGCGTGTGACCGCCGAAGCGCCGCTGGTCGATCTTGCCCTCGGGCGTGCGGTTGAAGGGCAGGCCCATGTTCTCGAGGTCGATGACTGCGTCGATGGCTTCCTTCGCGAGGATCTCGGCGGCGTCCTGGTCGACGAGGTAGTCGCCGCCCTTGATCGTGTCGAACGTGTGCCACTCCCACGAGTCCTCTTCCACGTTCGCGAGGGCCGCCGCCATGCCGCCCTGCGCCGCACCGGTGTGCGAGCGGGTCGGGTACAGCTTCGAGATCACGGCCGTCTTCGCCTTCGGACCGGCCTCGATGGCAGCGCGCATGCCGGCGCCGCCCGCGCCGATGATGACGATGTCGAACTGGTGGTGGTGCACGGTGATGTCTGACGGGGTGTTTGCAGGCACGGGGGTCTTTCGTTCAGGGGTGGAGCGGGCGTTCGGAGCTGCTAGCGGGCCGGGCAGAACGACGGCAGGTCCGCGGCGGCGGCGCCGGCGGGGCACGGGTCGAACGTCCAGCACACGAGCAGGCCGAGGACGATCAGCGCGACGCACGCGACGAGGATCGCGACGAGGAGCGTCTTCCGGATGCCCGGCTTCGACACGTAGTCGTTCACGATCGTCCGCATGCCGTTCGACCCGTGCACGAGCGCGAGGACCAGCATCAGCGAGTCCCACACCTGCCAGAACGGGTTGGCCCACTTGCCGGCGACGAACGCGAAGTCGATCTGCTTGACGCCCTCGCCCGCCACCATGTTGACGAAGAGGTGGCCGAAGATCAGCACGACGAGCAGGACGCCCGACGCGCGCATGTAGATCCAGCCCCACTTCTCCCAGTTGGTGGTCCGGCGGGCAGCCTGTGCGCTGCGGGGCGGTTCGATGGTCTGCGTGGTCATCTGGTGCTCCTACTGGAAGTCCGCGACGAGGTTCATCAACTGGCGCGGCAGGAAGCCCGCGATCGCGACCGCCCAGAGGACGAGCACGATCCAGAACATCGCGCGCTGGTACTTCGGGCCCTTCGACCAGAAGTCCACGAGGATGATGCGCAGCCCGTTGAACGCGTGGAACACGATCGCCATCACGAGGGCGATCTCACCGAGGTTCATGAGCGGGGTCTTGTACGTGCCGATCACGGCGTTGTACGCCTCGGGCGAGACCCGCACGAGCGCGGTGTCGAGGATGTGCACGAGCAGGAAGAAGTAGATCGCGACACCGGTGATGCGGTGCAGCACCCACGACCACATGCCGGTGGAACCCCGGTACAGGGTGCCTTGCGGCGTGCGAGAGGCGCGTGGCGCCTCGATCGTCACCTGGGGTTCAGCGGTTGCCGTCCCCCCTGCGGTCTGCTCGGCCATGAGCGAGTCCTCCCGTAGGACGGGCCCGCCGATCGGCGAGCCGTTGCCGTTGGTGTTCTGTGGAACACCCCCATCCTATGCTCGCGCACTGACGTTCTCGTGCCAACGTGCCCGCACCGCCCGCGCCGCCGCCGGGGGCGCGCCGATCGTCCGTGCGGTGTCGTGGTGCGCGAGCAGCTGGTCGCCGACGGCCTCCCACGTCGTCCCCTCGACGCGCAGCCGCCCGGCGGAGCCCATCCGGGCCGCGAGCGCTCGGTCGTGGTGGAGCCGGAGCACCGCCCGCCGGAGCGCCTGGGGCTCGTCGGGGTCGTACAGGTCACCGTCGAGCCCCGGGGCGACGAGGTCGACCGGCCCGCCGGACGCGGGCGCCACGACCGGCAGGCCGGTCGCGTGCGCCTCCTGCAGGGTCTGGCCGAAGGTCTCCGCCGGGCCCGTGTGGACGAAGACGTCGAGGGCCGCGTAGGCGTCGGCCAGCGCGTCGCCGCGCAGCGGACCGGTGAAGTGGACGTCGAGGTGGCGGAGGCGTCGCTCCAGGAGCGGCCGGGAGGGACCCCCTCCCGCGACCACGACCCGGATGCCCGGGACGCCGCCGAGCTCGGCGAGCCGCTCGACCTCCTTCTCCGGTGCGAGCCGCCCCACGTACCCCACGATCGTCTCGCCGTCCGGGGCGAGCCGCCGGCGGAGCGCGCGGACGTGCGCCGTGTCGCGGCGCCCGGGGTGGAACAGCGTGGTGTCGACGCCGCGGCCCCACCGCGCGACGCGCGGCACGCCGTCCTCGGCGAGCATCGCCGCGGTGGCGCTCGACGGGGCGAGCGTCAGTGACGCTCCCTCGTGGATCCGCCCGAGGATCTTGCGCACCAGCGGGACGGTCGCGGTCAGGCCGTTGCGGCGGGCGAACCCGGCCACGTCGGTCTGGAAGACGGCGACGGAGGGGATGCCGAGCCTCCCGGCCGCCGTGATGGCGCGCCCACCCAGCAGGAACGGACTCGCGGCGTGGAGCACGTCGGCGCCGGAGGCGGCGAGGATCGTGTCGAGGACCGGGTGGGGGAGGGCGACGGGGAACTGGCGGTAGGCGACCGCGGGCACGCGGTGCACGTCGTAGCCGTTGAACCGCTCGACGTGGTCCTTCGGCCGGAGCTGCGCGATGCCCGGGGTGTCCGGGGCGATGACGACCGCCCTGTGGCCACGGAGCCGCAGGTGGTCGAGCACCGCGATGACGCTCGTGGTCACGCCGTTGAGGGTGGGCAGGAAGCTCTCGGTCACGACGGCGACGGTCCGTTGGGACGTGCCGCGCTCCACGCTGCGTGCGCTCATGGTGTGACCCATGCTCCGCGCGCGCCGTGACGTGGTGGTGGGGACCGCGTGAACGGCGGACACGGCGGGGGTGAACAGGTCGTGCCACGTTGCGGGAGCGCGCATGCGGGAAACGTGCGGTCGTCGCCCAGGGACCGCCGCGGCGGACCGGTACGGTGAGCGGGTGACGGACGAGCTCAGCGACTTCTACGCGATCATCCCCGCCGGCGGCATCGGTTCGCGGCTCTGGCCCCTGTCGCGTGCGGACGCGCCGAAGTTCCTGCACGACCTGACCGGCTCCGGTGCCTCGCTGCTCCGCCAGACCTGGGACCGCCTCGCGCCCCTCGCCGGCGACCAGCGGATCATGGTCGTCACTGGCCGGGCGCACCGGGCGGCGGTCGAGTCGCAGCTGCCCGGCGTCGCGGACCACAACGTCGTGCTCGAGAGCGAGCCGAAGGACTCCACCGCCGCGATCGGCCTCGCGGCCGCCATCCTCCGCCGCCGCGAGCCGGACGTCGTGATCGGGTCGTTCGCCGCCGACCACGTCATCGGCGACGCCCGCGGCTTCCGGCGCTCGGTGCGCGAGGCGGTCGCCGCCGCCCGGGCCGGGTACGTGACCACGATCGGCATCACCCCGACCGAGCCGGCGATCGGCTTCGGCTACATCCACGCCGACGGCCAGGCGCTCGACGTCGAGGGCGCCTCGACCGTGCACGCCGTGAAGTCGTTCGTCGAGAAGCCCGACCTCGACACCGCCCGCGGCTACCTGGAGGAGGGCAACTACCTCTGGAACGCCGGCATGTTCATCGCCCGCGCCGACGTGCTCCTCGACGAGATCGGCCGGACGAAGCCCGAACTCCTCGCCGGACTCGAGGAACTGGCCGACGCCTGGGACACCTCGTCCCGGGGTGCGGTCGTCGACGCCGTGTGGCCGCGGCTCGAGAAGATCGCCATCGACTACACCGTCGCCGAGCCCGCGGCGGCGGCCGGTCGGATGGCCGTCGTGCCCGGCGACTTCGACTGGGACGACGTGGGCGACTTCGCGTCCCTCGCGAAGCTGCAGTCCGGCGGTCGGGCGAACAACCTCGCCGTGCTCGGCGACGGGGCCCGCATCCTGGCGGACTCCTCGAGCGGCATCGTGGTCGCCCACAGCCAGCGCCTGATCTCGCTCATCGGGGTCGAGGACATCGTCGTCGTGGACACCCCGGACGCCCTGCTCGTGACCACGAGCGAGAACGCCCAGCGGGTCAAGGGTGTGGTGGACGCACTGAAGATCAGCGGTCGCGGCGACGTCCTGTAGCGCTCCATCACGAAAAGCGCTTGACGGGCCTCGAACACTGGGTCCCGCGTTACGGGCAGGTTTCCGCGTGATCGCGATCCCGTAACCGATCGTGGGCCCGTCAGCAGGGGGTTCTGTACCGGTCGGACTGTCGTGTACTGTCGCCACGATCGCCCGGAACCACAGCTCCGGGCCAACGCCCCCGGAGGAATCACCCAAGTGTCATCCCGCACCCGCAAGATCGCGCTCAGCGGCCTCGCCCTGGCCGGCACGGTCGCCGTGCTCGCCGGCTGCTCCGCCGCCCCGTCCGACAACGCCTCGGCCAAGAAGACCGACTTCCGTCCCTGCATGGTCTCCGACTCCGGCGGCTTCGACGACAAGTCCTTCAACCAGCTCGGCTACGAGGGCCTGCAGGACGCCGCCAAGGAACTCGGCGCGACCTACAAGTCGGCAGAGTCGAAGGACTCGACGGTCTACGACTCCAACATCGAGCAGCTGATCAACCAGAACTGCAAGCTCATCGTCACCGTCGGCTTCAACCTCGCCGACGCCACGAAGAAGCAGGCCGCCGCGAACCCGGAGACCGAGTTCGCGATCATCGACGACAACTCGATCAAGGCGAAGAACGTCAAGCCGATCACGTTCGACACCTCGCAGGCGGCGTTCCTCGCCGGCTACGCGGCCGCGTCGTACTCGAAGTCCGGCGTCGTCGGCACCTTCGGCGGCATGCAGATCCCGACCGTCACCATCTTCATGGACGGCTTCGCGGACGGCGTGAAGTACTACAACGAGCAGAAGAAGAAGGACGTCAAGGTCGTCGGCTGGGACGTCGACAGCCAGAAGGGCTCCTTCACCGGTGGCTTCGAGGCCGGCACCCAGGCGAAGGCCGTCGCGCAGACGCTCCTCGACCAGGACGCGGACGTCATCCTGCCCGTCGGTGGCCCGATCTACCAGTCGGCGGCCGAGGCCATCAAGGACGCGAGCAACGGCTCCGTCCTGATCGGCGCGGACAGCGACCTCTACGAGGCCGACCCCCGCTACAAGGACATCGCGTTCACCTCCGTCGAGAAGGGCATGCGCCCCGCGACGCGCGACGTCGTCGAGCAGGCCGCCAAGGGCGACTACTCGAACACGCCGTACGTGGGAACCCTGAAGAACGAGGGCGTCGGCATCGCGCCGTTCCACGACTACGCCTCCAAGGTCGACAGCGGCCTCGAGGGCGAGCTCGACAAGATCAAGTCCGGCATCATCGACGGCTCGATCACGGTCAAGACCGAAGCGACCGTCAAGTAACACCACGGATGCGGGCGGGGGAGGAATCCCTCGCCCGCATTCCCGTGCCCCGACACGAGGAACTGCGCAGCACAGACATGAAGCTCGAACTCCGCGGCATCACCAAGCGGTTCGGATCGCTGGTCGCCAACGACCACATCTCGCTCACCGTCGAGCCGGGAGAGGTCCATTGCCTCCTCGGTGAGAACGGTGCCGGCAAGTCCACCCTGATGAACGTCCTGTACGGCCTCTACCAGGCCGACGAGGGCGAGATCCTCCTGGACGACGCCGTCCAGGACTTCGACGGCCCCGGTGACGCCATGCGCGCCGGCATCGGCATGGTGCACCAGCACTTCATGCTCGTCCCCGTCTTCACCGTCGCCGAGAACGTCATGCTCGGCCAGGAGCAGACCATGCTCGGCGGCCGGCTCGACCTCGCCGGCGCGCGGGCGCGCGTCAAGGAGATCTCCGACCGGTTCGGGTTCGACGTCGACCCCGACGCCAAGGTCGAGGACCTCCCCGTCGGCGTGCAGCAGCGCGTCGAGATCATCAAGGCGCTGTCCCGTGACGCGAAGGTGCTCGTGTTCGACGAGCCGACCGCCGTGCTCACCCCGCAGGAGACCGACGAGCTGATGGCCATCATGCGCCAGCTCCGCGAGGCCGGCACCGCGATCGTGTTCATCACGCACAAGCTCCGCGAGGTCCGCGAGGTCGCCGACCGCATCACCGTCATCCGGCTCGGCAAGGTCGTCGGCGAGGCATCGCCCACCGCGACCAACAACGAGCTCGCCGCGCTCATGGTCGGCCGTGCCGTGTCGCTCGTCGTCGACAAGACGCCGGCGACCGGGGGCGAGGACGCCCTCGTCGTCGACCACCTCACCGTCACGGACCCGTCCGGCGTCGTGCTCGTCGACGACGTGTCGTTCACCGTCCGACGTGGCGAGGTCCTCGCGATCGCCGGCGTCCAGGGCAACGGGCAGACCGAGCTCACCGAGGCGCTCCTCGGCCTCGAACCGGTGCACGCCGGGCACGTCACGCTCGACGGCGCCGAGATCACCGGCCGCACCGTCAAGCAGATCCTCGACGCGGGCGTCGGCTTCGTGCCCGAGGACCGCAAGGAGGACGGTCTCGTCGGCGAGTTCACCATCGCCGAGAACCTCATGCTCGACCGCGCCGACCACGCCGAGTTCGTCCGCGCGGGCACGATCCGCAGCGCCGAGCGCGACGCGTTCGCCGACGAGAAGATCGCCGAGTTCGACATCCGCACGCCGTCCCGCACCACCGCGGCAGGACGGCTCTCCGGCGGCAACCAGCAGAAGATCGTGCTCGCCCGCGAACTCAGCCGCGAGCTCCGGCTGTTCGTCGCCGCGCAGCCCACGCGCGGCATCGACGTCGGCTCGATCGAGTTCGTGCACAAGCGCATCGTCGCCACCCGCGACACCGGCGTCCCGGTCATCGTCGTCTCCACGGAGCTCGACGAGGTCGTGGCGCTCGCCGACCGGATCGCCGTGATGTACCGCGGCGCGATCGTCGGCATCGTCCCCGCGGACACCCCCCGAGACGTCCTCGGCCTCATGATGGCAGGCGAACTGCCCGAAGGAACGGAGCTGGCAGCGTGAGCACCACGCCACCCGAGAACAGCGCGCGCAGCACGCAGCCCGACACCAGCGCGAGCAGCACGCAGCCCGAGCAGACCCCGGTCACGGACGACCGCCTGCAGGAGGAGACGGCGACGCCCCACCTGATGACGGACTCCGCGGCCGACTCCGAGCGTCGCGCCGGCGGCGACCGCTGGAGCACCGCGCTCCAGGGCATCGTCAACGGGTCGGTGCTCGTCACCGTCCTCGCCGTCGTGCTCGCCCTCGTCGCCTGCGGCATCCTCATCGCGGTCACGGACGAGAACGTCCGCACCGCGGCCGGCTACTTCTTCGCGCGGCCGTCGGACACGTTCCAGGCCATCGGCTCCTCGGTCGGCGGCGCCTACTCCTCGCTGTTCCAGGGCTCGGTCGTCAACTTCGGTGCGAGCTCCTTCGCGCAGGCGATCGTCCCGATCACCCGCTCGCTCGACTACGCGGTCCCGCTCGTCGCGGCCGGCCTCGGCATCGCGGTCTCGTTCCGCGCCGGCCTGTTCAACATCGGCGGTCAGGGGCAGATCCTCATGGGCGCCGCCGCCGCCGGCTGGGTCGGATTCTCGTTCGACCTGCCCGCGATCGTGCACATCCCGCTGACGATCATCGCCGGCATCGTCGGCGGCGCCGTCTGGGGCGGGATCGTCGGCGTCCTCAAGGCCCGGACCGGCGCCAACGAGGTCGTGCTCACGATCATGCTCAACTACGTCGGGCTCTACCTCGTCAGCTACATGCTCCGCACACCGGGGCTGCTGCAGGCGAAGGGCAGCCCGAACCCGATCTCGCCCGCCATGCAGGACAGCTCGGTGCTCCCGCAGCTGTTCGGCCCGCGGTACGGCATCGACCTCGGGTTCGTCGTGGCGATCATCGCGGTCGTCGTCGTGTGGTGGCTGCTCAACAAGTCGTCGCTCGGCTTCCGGTTCCGCACCATCGGTGAGAACCCCCGTGCCGCCCGGGTCGCCGGCATGAGCGTCCCGTCGCTCACCATCTGGGTCATGCTCATCTCGGGTGCCCTCGTCGGCATCGCGGGTGCGTACCAGGTGCAGGGCGCGGTGACGAGCGGCTTCACCGCGAACATCGACGCCGGCATCGGCTTCGACGCCATCACGGTCGCGCTCCTCGGGCGTTCGAAGCCGTGGGGTGTGTTCTGGGCCGCGATCCTCTTCGGCGTGCTGAAGAACGGCGGCTACGCGATGCAGGCCGCGAACGGCATCCCGATCGACATCGTCGGCGTCATCCAGGCCCTCATCGTCCTCTTCATCGCGGCCCCGCCGCTCGTCCGCGCGATCTTCCGGATCCCGCAGCCGGGCGCCCGCCGCCGAACCCGCACCAAGCCGAGCAAGAAGGCGGTCGCCGCGTGAGCACCATGACCCCCACCGCGGTCCCCGCACTGCCCGCCCAGGGCCGCGACCTCGAGACCACCCGCAGCTGGAAGACGGCGATCGGGTACGGCGTCTTCACCGTGATCGCGCTGCTGCTCTTCGGCCTCGCGCACCGGTCGGGGACGGCGACCTTCCGTCTGTCGTCCACCGGCGACTTCTTCGCCCTGCCGAACCTGCCGCTGCCGTCCACGGCGACCGGGGTCGTCGTCATCGTGCTGCTCGCGCTGGCCACCGTCTACGCGGTCGTCGAGACGCGCGCGAACCGTCGGGTCCGCCTCTGGGTGACCGCGCTGTTCGCGATCGTGTTCGTCGTCGGCTTCCTCGCGTGGGCGGTCGCGGGCGACTCGATCACGATCCCCGGCATGCTCGTCGGTGCCCTCGGACTCAGCGTCCCGCTCGTGTTCGGTGCCCTCGGCGGCGTCATCTCCGAGCGGGTCGGCGTCGTCAACATCGCGATCGAGGGCCAGTTCCTCGCCGGCGCGTTCACCTCGGCCCTCGTGGCGTCCGTCACCGGCACCCCCTGGGCGGGCCTCGTCGGTGCGGTCGTGGCGGGTGTCCTGGTGTCGTTCATCCTCGCGGCGTTCAGCATCAAGTACCTCGTCGACCAGGTCATCGTCGGCGTCGTCATCAACGCGTTCGTCTCCGGCCTGACCGGCTTCCTGTACTCGCAGGTGCTCTCGCCGAACGAGTCGACGCTCAACGTGGGCCTGCGCTTCCCGAAGCTCGAGATCCCGCTGCTGCACCAGATCCCGATCATCGGCCCGATCTTCTTCGAGCAGACCGTCGTGGTGTACCTCGCGTACGTCGCGGTGGCGGTCGTCACGTTCTGCCTGTTCAAGACCCGCTGGGGCCTGCGCCTCCGCTCGGTCGGCGAGCACCCGCAGGCCGCGGACACGGTCGGCATCAACGTGAACCGCACCCGCTTCTGGAACGTGTCGCTCGCCGGCGCGATCGCCGGTCTCGGCGGTGCGTACTTCACGCTCGACGCCGTGGGCGGCTTCACGAAGGACATGACCGCCGGCGCCGGCTACATCGCGCTCGCCGCCGTCATCTTCGGCCGCTGGGACCCGATCCGTGCGACCCTCGCGGCACTGCTGTTCGGCTTCGCGTCGAACCTGCAGAACGCCCTGAGCGTCGTGCAGGGGTCGCCCGTCCCGAGCGAGTTCCTGCTCATGCTGCCCTACGTGGTCACGATCCTCGCGGTCGCCGGTCTGGTCGGGCAGGTGCGCGGCCCCGCCGCGGCGGGCAAGCCCTACATCAAGAGCTGACGGCCTGGAGGCACGGCACATGACCGACACGAACCCCTCCGGTGACCAGACCGTCACGCCGGCCGACGGGGCGGACGCCGCCACGGGCCTCCCGGCCGGTCCCGCGTCAGCGGACGTCGACTGGAGCGTCCTGCGGGACGCGGCCACGGCCGCGATGCGGCACGCCTACGCGCCGTACTCGTCCTTCCCGGTGGGCGCCGCGGCGCTCACCGACGACGGCCGCGTCGTCTCGGGCTGCAACGTGGAGAACGCGTCCTACGGCGTGACGCTCTGCGCCGAGTGCTCGCTCGTCTCGCAGCTGCACATGACCGGTGGCGGCAAGCTCGTCGCCTTCACGTGCGTGGACGGCGACGGAGCGACCCTGATGCCGTGCGGCCGCTGCCGCCAGCTCCTCTTCGAGCACTCCGCCGAGGGGATGCTCCTCGAGACCGTCTCCGGCATCCGCACCATCGACGAGGTCCTCCCGGACGCCTTCGGGCCGCGGACCCTCGTCACCTACCAGCAGGAGCACTGATCACATGGCCGTCGAGCCCTTCGACACCGTCGACCTCATCCGCACGAAGCGTTCCGGCGACGCCCTCGCCACCGCCGAGATCGACTGGCTGGTCGACGCGTACACGCGCGGTTACGTCGAGGACCCGCAGATGGCGGCGCTCGCGATGGCGATCTTCCTGAACGGCATGGAGCGGCGGGAGATCAAGGACCTCACGCTCGCGATGATCGCGTCGGGGGAGCGGATGTCCTTCGACGCCCTCGGCAAGACGACCGTGGACAAGCACTCCACCGGCGGCGTCGGCGACAAGATCACGCTGCCGCTCGCGCCCCTCGTCGCCTCGTTCGGCGTGGCCGTGCCGCAGCTGTCCGGCCGCGGGCTCGGCCACACCGGGGGGACGCTCGACAAGCTCGAGTCGATCCCGGGGTGGCAGGCGTCGATCTCGAACGACCGCATGATGTCGATCCTGTCCGACGTCGGCGCGGTGATCTGCGCGGCCGGTTCCGGGCTGGCACCGGCCGACAAGAAGCTCTACGCGCTCCGGGACATCACCGGCACCGTCGAGTGCATCCCCCTCATCGCGTCGAGCATCATGTCGAAGAAGATCGCCGAGGGCACCGGGGCGCTCGTGCTCGACGTCAAGTTCGGCTCGGGGGCGTTCATGCCCTCGTACGAGGCCTCGCGCGAGCTCGCGCAGACGATGGTCGACCTCGGGAACGACGCCGGGGTGAAGACCTCGGCGCTCCTGACCGACATGGAGGTCCCGCTCGGACTGACCATCGGCAACGCGCTCGAGGTTCGGGAGTCGGTCTCGGTGCTCGAGGGCGGGGGACCCGCGGACGTCGTGGAGCTGACCGTCGCGCTGGCGACCGAGATGCTCACGCTCGCCGGGCTGCCGGACGCCGATCCGGCTGCGGCCCTGGCGGACGGCCGGGCGATGGACACCTGGCGTCGGATGATCGCCGCGCAGGGTGGCGACCCCGCTGCTGCGCTGCCGGCCGCCCGAGAGCAGCACGTCGTCACCGCACCGGAGTCGGGCGTGCTCGTCTCGCAGGAGGCGCTGCCGTTCGGCGTCGCTGCCTGGCGTCTCGGTGCCGGTCGTGCCCGGGCACAGGACCCGGTGCAGGCGGGCGCCGGCATTGAGCTGCACGTCAAGCCGGGCGACACCGTGACCGCGGGGCAGCCGCTCTGGACGCTGCACACCGACGAGCCGGAGCGCTTCGACCGGGCGCTGGAGTCGCTCGAGGGCGCGTGGTCGATCGGACCGGCCGACTCGGCGGCGGCCGTCCGCGGGCCGATCGTGCGGGAGCGCATCGCGGGCTGACCCTGCCGCCCGCGCTGCTGCGTTCCTGCGGTCCGTGTGGGGAGCCTCCAGTCCGGTCGTCCGTCTGTTGTGCACAGGGGACGACGCAGGGTCGGTGACCACCGATAGCCTGGAACGCATGAGCGCCGACGCCACGACCTACCGCCTGCCCGACGCCGGAGCGGTCATCAACAACCTGCCGAAGGTCTCGTTGCACGACCACCTCGACGGGGGCCTGCGGCCGGCGACGATCATCGAACTCGCCGACGAAGCGGGCGTGGCGCTGCCGACCTCCGACGCCGGGGCGCTCGGTGCGTGGTTCGCCGACCAGTCCAACTCGGGCTCGCTCGTCGAGTACCTCAAGACGTTCGACGTCACCACCTCGGTGATGCAGACCGCGCCGCAGCTGCACCGGGTCGCGAAGGAGTTCGTCGAGGACCTCGTCGCCGACGGCGTCGTCTACGGCGAGATCCGGTGGGCACCCGAGCAGCACCTGCAGGGCGGGCTGACGCTCGACCAGACGGTGGAGGCCGTGCAGGCCGGCATCGAAGAGGCCGTCGACGCCGCCGGCGGATCGATCCGCATCGGGCAGCTCGTGACCGCGATGCGGCACGCCGACCGCGCGCAGGAGATCGCCGAACTCGCCGTGCGGCACCGCGACCGTGGGGTCGTCGGGTTCGACATCGCGGGTGCCGAAGCCGGCTTCCCGCCCGCGAACCACCGGGCCGCGTTCGACTGGCTGGCCGCGCAGCTCTTCCCGGTCACGGTCCACGCGGGGGAAGCCGACGGACTCGCCTCGATCCGGTCCGCCCTCGTCGACGGTCGCGCGCTCCGCCTCGGGCACGGCGTCCGGATCTTCGAGGACATCTCGCTGTCCGACGCCGGCGACGGGTCGACCCTCGCGTCGCTCGGTGAGATCGCGTCGTGGGTGCGCGACCGCGAGATCCCGCTGGAGGTCGCACCCTCGTCGAACCTGCAGACCGGCGCGATCGCCGCGTGGGGCGACGAGCTCGCCGACCACCCCTTCGACGTGCTGTACCAGCTCGGGTTCCGCGTCACGGTGAACACCGACAACCGCCTCATGAGCGACACCTCGCTGTCGAAGGAGCTCGCGCTCCTCGCCGGCACGTTCGGCTACGACCTCGACGACCTCGCCGCGTTCCAGATCAACGCCGCCCTGGGCTCGTTCCTCCCGCTCGAGGACCGCGAGGAGATCATCGCCACCATCACCGCAGGACACCAGGAGGCCTAGGACGTGCCGCTCCCACCGCTGCCGGACGACGCCGTCGTGCTCGGAGCCACCGCGCCGTCGTGGCGCGAAGCGCTCCGGCTGACCGGGGACGCCCTCGTCGCCTCCGGCGCCACCACCGAGCCGTACACGGACGCCATGATCGAGATGGTCGAGGAGCACGGCCCGTACATCGTCATCTCTCCCGGGCTCGCGTTCGCGCACGCCCGACCGGGGTCGTCGGTGGTCCGGGACGGCCTCGCGCTCGTCACGCTCGCGTCGCCGGTGGCGTTCGGACACCCGCACAACGACCCCGTGCGGGTCGTGCTCGGGCTCGCCGTCGCCGAGGTCGGGACGCACCTGGAGTCGATCGGCGAGATCGCGAACACCTTCAACGACGACACCGTGACGTCGCGGTTGGCGGCTGCGGGCACGGCGGACGAGGTCCGGGCGATCCTCGGGGTCGCGTCGGCCGGGCGTGCCGGTGCTGCCGGGGGTGCGGCGTGAAGATCGTGACGATCTGCGGCGCCGGCATCGGGTCGAGCGGGATCCTCAAGGTGAACGCCGATAAGGCGCTGGCGTCGCTCGGGCTGAGTGCCTCCGTGGTGGCCGCGGACGTCGCCTCGGTGCGCGACGTCGCCGAGGACGCGAACGTCATCCTGACGAGCCAGGAGTTCGTCGAGGCGATCGGGGACACCTACGCCGAGGTCATCGTGATCCGGAACCACTTCGACCAGGGCGAGATCACGGCGGCGGTGGACCGGGCGCTCGGGGAGCACTGAGCCGCTCGCGTGTGCGCTGCGGGCGTGCGGTCGCGCGTGTGCGCTGCGGGCGTGCGGTCGCGCGTGTGCGCTGCGGGCGTGCGGTCGCGCGTGTGCGCTGCGGGCGTGCCGTCGGCGCGCCCTAGGATCGGTGCATGAGCACGGACAACCCGCTGAACGACCCCGCCGCCGACCCGTTCGAGGTCGCGCGCGCCGCCGCCGACGTCATCGCGTCGAAGTCGGGGATCGAGCGGCACGACATCGCCCTGACCCTCGGATCCGGATGGGGCAAGGCCGCCGACATCATCGGTGAGACGGTCTCCGAGATCCCCGCGTCGGAGGTCCCGGGCTTCAGCGCCTCAGCCGTTCCCGGCCACTCCGGCACGGTGCGCTCCATCGCCCTCCCGGACGGCCGTCACGCCCTCGTGATCGGTGCCCGGACGCACTACTACGAGAACCACGGCGTCCGCCGCGTCGTGCACAGCGTCCGTACCGCTGCGGCGACCGGCGCCTCGGTGATGATCCTCACGAACGGTGCCGGTGGCATCAAGGAGCACTGGACGCCCGGCACGCCGGTCCTCATCAGCGACCACATCAACCTGACCGCCGACAGCCCGCTCGAGGGCGCGACCTTCGTCGACCTCACCGACCTCTACTCGGCACGACTCCGTGCGGTCGCCCGCGGCGTGGACCCCTCGCTGGACGAAGGCGTCTACACGCAGTTCCGCGGCCCGCACTACGAGACCCCGGCCGAGGTGCAGATGGCGAAGACGATCGGTGGGCACATCGTCGGCATGTCCACCGCACTCGAGGCCATCGCCGCGCGGCAGGCCGGCATGGAGGTGCTCGGGTTCTCCCTCATCACGAACCTCGCCGCGGGCATCCAGAAGACGCCGCTGTCGCACGCCGAGGTGCTCGAGGCCGGCCGCGAAGCCGAGCCGCGGATCGCCGACCTCCTCGCCCGTGTGGTCGCGGCGATCGGGTCGCCGGACGCCGTCGACGGATCCGCACTGTGAAGCTCGACGTCGACGCGGTCGTCGCCGCCGGGCGTGCCTGGTCCGCGCAGGACCCCGACGACGAGACCCGTGCCGAGCTCGACGCGGCCGTCGCGGCAGCGGCGACCGGGGACGGACCCGCCGTGCAGGAGCTCGCCGCACGCTTGGCCGGTCGTCTGGCGTTCGGCACCGCGGGACTCCGCGCCGAGCTCGGGTACGGCCCGCTGCGCATGAACCGCGTCGTGGTGACCCAGGCCGCCGCTGGGCTCGCCCGCTTCCTGATCGACTCCGGCCGCTCGCGCAGCGTCGTCATCGGCTACGACGGGCGCGTCAACTCCGACGTCTTCGCCCGCGACTCCGCCGAGGTCATGCGCGGCCTCGGGCTCGACGTCACCCTACTGCCGTCCGCGCTGCCCACCCCGGTGCTGGCGTTCGCGGTCCGGCACCTCGGGGTCGGCGCGGGCGTGATGGTCACGGCGAGCCACAACCCGCCGCGTGACAACGGCTACAAGGTGTACCTCGGCGAGGGTGATGAGGGCTCGCAGATCGTCCCCCCGGTCGACGCGACCATCGCCGCGGCCATCGATGCGGTCGCAACAGGGTCGATCGCCGACCTGCCACGGGCGACCGACTACACCGTCGCGGGCCCGGACCTGCTCGACGCCTACGTCACCGCGACGGCCGCGACCGTCCCCGCACCGGCGCTCGGGGTCCCGGACCAGCCGTCGGTCGTCTACACGGCGATGCACGGCGTCGGGTGGGAGACCGCCCGTGCCGTGTTCGAGCGGGCCGGGTACGCCGTCCCCGCCACGGTGCCGGAGCAGATCGAGCCGGACGGAGCGTTCCCGACGGTGTCGTTCCCGAACCCGGAGGAGCCGGGCGCCATGGACCTCGCGGTCGCTCGGGGTGTCGACGCCGACGCCGACGTGGTCATCGCGAACGACCCGGACGCCGATCGGCTCGCACTCGCGATCCCGGACGGTGCCGGCTCCTTCCGACGGCTCTCCGGCAACGAGGTCGGCTGGCTCCTCGGGTGGCAGGCCGCCGTCCGTGCGGCGTCGGACGGACGGGGCGGCACGCTCGCTGCGTCCATCGTGTCCTCGCCCGCGCTCGCCCGGGTCGCCGAACGCCACGGCCTGGCGTACCGGGACACCCTGACCGGCTTCAAGTGGGTGTCGCGCGTGCCGGACCTGGTGTTCGGCTACGAGGAGGCGCTCGGCTACCTGGTCGACCCCGACGTCGTCCGCGACAAGGACGGCATCTCCGCGGCCCTCGCGCTGCTCGACCTCGCCACGACGCTCGCGGCTTCCGGGCAGACCATCGCGGACCGCCTCGAGGCCTTCGCCGCCGAGTTCGGGGCGTTCGCGTCCGGGCAGGTGGCGACGCGTGTGGACGACCTGTCGCGCATCGGGGAGATCATGGCCGCGCTCCGGGCCGACCCGCCGTCGTCGCTCGGGCCGGTGGCCGTGCGCGCCGTGACGGACTACGCGGACGGGGCCGACGGGTTCCCGCCGTCGGACATCCTGCGGTACGACCTCGAGGGCGACGCCCGCGTGATCGTCCGGCCGAGCGGGACCGAGCCGAAGGTCAAGGTCTACATCGACACCGTCGCGACGACCTCCGCCGAGGCCCAGGCCCTCGCCGACGCCCTCGCCGCCGCCGTCCGCCCCCTCGTGTCGTAGCGCCGCACCCTCCAGAACCAGGTTCCGGACACAGCACCGCGCCTTTCCGCGGTGCTGTGTCCGTTCCGCGGTGTCGAGCGCGCCCGTGCCCGTTCGACCGCCACACGAAACGAAATCCGCTCGGCGCTCATGCACAACGCGAGAGGGGTGCGCTGGCGTCCACAGCTCGCGCAGGCCTTGCAGACGAGCAGGGGGAGCCCGTCGAAGCTGGGGCGATGGACCGGCTGCCGCTCTTCTCCATCCCCGCCGACGAGAGCGCCGCACGAGGCGCCCGACGACGACGCGTCGACGGTGGTCACGTGCGCGTCGGCTACGGCGTCACGACCTCGGCTGCGGCGTTCCGCGACGCGTCGGAAGTCACCCGCCATCGTGCCAGGATCGACGCTGTCGTCAGCCGCTCGAAGTCCAGCTTGATCGTCTCTCACGAGTCAGCTGTGGTCATGCTCGGACTCCCGTGGTTCGGGCCGTTGCCCGAGCGTGTCCTGTTCACCGACCCCGGACGAGACCGAGCGCAGCGGCTGCGGTTCAGTGACAAGGTGCCGGCTCGGGGGCGTCACGTGAGCACCGTCGCGATCGACGGGATCGAGACGACCGATCTCGTCGAGACCGCCGTCGACGTCGCGCTCCGTGCGGACCGTGGACACGCCATCGTCGTGCTCGACGCGGTACTCCGGCGTGGCGCCTCGCGGGAGCTGCTGCTCGTCGAACTGTCCCGTCGCACGCACCGGCGCGGCGTTGCTCGGGCGCGGCGACTGATCGAGATCGCGGACGGGAGCAATGAATCTCCGGGTGAGAGCCTGACCCACCTCGTCGCCCACGATGTCGGACTCCCAGCGCCGGTCCTGCAACACGAGTTCCGGGTCGTCGGTCGATTCGTCGCCCGCGTCGACTTCTGGTTCCCCGAACAGGGGGTCGTCATCGAGTTCGACGGACTCGCCAAGTACCGAGACCGGACACTGCGAGGGACACGCACACCGGAGGACGTCGTGGTCGACGAGAAGCTCCGAGAAGACGCCGTCCGTTCCCTTCCGGAAGTCCGCGGCTTCGGACGGGTGACGTGGCGCGATGTCCTTCCCGGCGGAGCCGCGCCGACTGTCTTCGCTCATGCCGGGTTGCCCGTGTCACGAGTTGTCCGGACCACTCCGCCGTGGTGAAACACCTTGAAACGGACACAGCACCGCGGAAAACCACGGTGCTGTGTCCGGAACCTGGTTCCTCGGCGCTCGCCCGCGGCCGCGCTACGCGAGCTCGAGCAGCACGTGGCCGGACGAGATCGTCTGGCCGACGGGGGCGTTGAGCGCCTTCACGACGCCGTCGCGGGTCGCCTGCACGGGCTGCTCCATCTTCATGGCCTCGAGCACGACGAGCAGGTCGCCCTTCACCACGGTGTCACCCTCGGCGACCGCGACCTTCACGACGGTGGCCTGCATCGGCGACGTCACCGAGCCGGACGACGCCAACCCACCGCGAACGCCGGACGACCGACGCTTCGGGGGAGCGGTCGGGCCCGCGGGGCGGCGGCCGGCCGCACCGGCAGCGCCACCGCCGACGATCGACGGCATGGTGACCTCGATGCGCTTGCCCTGCACCTCGACCACGACGGTGTCGCGCGACGCCGGAGCGGGGAGCTCCTCGGTCGCACCGCTCCACGCGGGGATGTCGTTCTGGAAGTCGGTCTCGATCCACTGCGTGTAGACGGAGAAGGGCGTCTCGTCGTCCGTGGCGAACGCCGGGTCGGACACGACGGCGCGGTGGAACGGCAGCACGGTCGGCAGACCCGTGACCTCGAACTCGGCGAGTGCTCGCCGCGAGCGTTCCAAGGCCTCGGAGCGCGTCGCGCCGGTGACGATGAGCTTCGCGAGCATCGAGTCGAACGAGCCGGACACGACGTCACCGGAGACGACACCGGAGTCGACGCGGACGCCGGGGCCGGACGGGGCGGTGAAGGCGTGCACGGGGCCGGGCGCGGGGAAGAAGTTGCGACCCGGGTCCTCGCCGTTGATGCGGAACTCGAACGAGTGGCCGCGGGGCGTCGGGTCGGAGTAGTCGAGCGTGCCGCCCTCGGCGATGCGGAACTGCTCGCGGACGAGGTCGATGCCCGTGACCTCCTCCGAGACGCAGTGCTCGACCTGCAGGCGGGTGTTGACCTCGAGGAACGACACGGTGCCGTCGGCGCCGATGAGGAACTCGCACGTGCCGGCGCCGACGTAGCCGACCTCGCGCAGGATCGCCTTCGACGACTCGTACAGCCGTTCGGTCTGCGACGCCGTCAGGTACGGCGCCGGGGCCTCCTCGACGAGCTTCTGGTGGCGGCGCTGCAGCGAGCAGTCGCGCGTCGAGACGATGACGACGTTGCCGTGCTCGTCGGCGAGGCACTGCGTCTCGACGTGGCGCGGCTCGTCGAGGTACTTCTCGACGAAGCACTCGCCGCGGCCGAACGCCGCGATGGCCTCGCGCGTCGCCGACTCGAAGAGCTCTTCCACCTGGTCTCGCGAGCGGACCACCTTCAGGCCACGGCCACCGCCGCCGAACGCCGCCTTGATCGCGACGGGGAGCCCGACCTGGTCGACGAAGTCGAAGACCTCGGACACGTCCTGCACGGGCTCGATCGTCCCCGGTGCGAGCGGCGCGCCGACCTTCTCGGCCACGTGCCGCGCGGAGACCTTGTCACCGAGGCGCTCGATCGACTCGGGCGACGGGCCGATCCAGGTCAGCCCGGCGTCGATGACGGCGCGGGCGAAGTCGGCGTTCTCGGCGAGGAACCCGTACCCCGGGTGCACGGCGTCGGCACCGGAACGGCGGGCGACCGAGATGATCTTGTCGATCACGAGGTAGGTGTCGGCGCTCGTGGTGCCGTTCAGGGCGTACGCCTCGTCGGCGAGGCGGGCGTGCAGCGCGTCGCGGTCCTGGTCGGCGTAGACCGCGACCGATGCCTTGCCTGCGTCGCGGGCCGCGCGGATGATGCGGACGGCGATCTCGCCGCGGTTCGCGATGAGGACCTTGCTGATACGGGGCATGGTAAGTCAGCGTATTCGTGCTGCCACGGCCCGAATTGACCGGCGTCCACAAAGAACCGGCGGGAAGAAGTGTGGATGTCTACATCGACCAGAGGTCGTGCCACGTCGCGCCGAACCCGCGCAGCAGCATCGAGCGCAGCACCGGCAGGGACAGGCCGACGACGGCCGACGGCGCACCGTCGATCCGGGTGATGTACGCGGCCGCCCGGCCGTCGATCGTGAAGGCGCCGGCGACCTCGAGCGGTTCCCCGCTCGCGACGTAGGCGTCGATCTCGTCGTCGGAGACGTCGTCGGCGAAGGTGAGCACCGCGCTGTCGACCGCGACGACGCGGTCGCCGTCGGCGACCATCGCGGACCCGCCGGGCGCGGCGTCACCGATCAGGCCGTCACCGGCGGTCGAGGCGGGCAGCGGCCGGACGGGAGGCGCGGTGCGGGGCCGACCCGTGCCTCCCGTCCGGGACGCGGTCGCGTCCACCGCCGCAGCGCGGTCCGCACGACGGTCCAGCACGCAGTGCCCGCTCCAGAGCGTCCCGCCGCCCACCGCGAGCATCTGCCGCCACCGCTCCCGCGCGACCGCCGGGTCTTGGGGCTTGCCGTAGAGCGTGCCGTCGACCTCGAAGGCGGAGTCGCCGCCGAACACGAAGCCGTCGACCGGGCGTCCGGCGACCTCCGCGTCCGCGACGGCCGACGCCTTCGCGACCGCGAGGAGCGACACGAGCTCCGGCCCGGACAGCTTGCGTCCGAGCGTCGCCTCGTGTGTGGCGACCGCGGCGTCCTCGTCGACCCCCGGTGCCACGAGCACGGGCTCGATGCCGGTCTGGGCGAGCAGGGCGCGACGGGCGGGGGAGGTACTCGCGAGGTACAGACGCATGGGAACATCGAACCATGGGTGAATCCGTCGGAACGCTGCTCGAACTCGACGTCACCGGGATCGCCCACGGCGGTATCTCGGTGGCACGGCACGAGGGGCGCGTGGTCTTCGTCTCCGACGCTATCCCGGGGGAGCGCGTCACCGCACGCGTGACCGAGGACCGCAAGAAGTCGTTCTGGCGCGCGGACACCGTCTCGGTGGAGCAGCCGAGCGAGCACCGCGTCGACCACGTCTGGCCCGAGGCAGCGCTCGACCGCGACCCCGCCACCCGCGCCGGCGGTGCGGAGTTCGGCCACATCGTCCTCGCCCACCAACGACAGCTCAAGCACGACGTCCTCGTCGACGCGTTCTCGCGGTTCGCACGCACCGACCTCGCTGACGTCCTCGGGCACGACGTCACGGTCGAGGCGGTCCCCGGCGACGACGCCGCGAACGGCACCGGCTGGCGCACCCGCGTCCGACTGCACTTCGACGCGGACGGCACCCCCGGACCCTTCGCCGCCCGCTCGCACACCGTCGTCCCGGTGACGTCGCTGCCGCTCGCGGGTGCCGCCGTGCAGGAGAGCGCGCCGCTCGGCCGCAGATCGATGCCCGGTGCCTCGGTGATCGACGTCCTCGCACCGAGCGGCTCGGACGGCGCCCGGCTCGTGATCGACGAGCAGAAGCCGACCGTCGTGACCGAGGTCGTCGGGGAGCGGACGTTCGCCGTGGACGACAACGGCTTCTGGCAGGTGCACCGGCAGGCCCCCGCCGTCCTGACCGCGGCCGTGCAGGACCTCGTCGACCGCGACCGCCTCGACCCGGAGGGCCAGCACCTCGACCTCTACGGCGGGGTCGGGCTGCTCGCAGCGGCACTCGGGGACCTCGTCGGGCCGCGCGCCAAGCTCACCAGCGTGGAGGGGTCCGAGCGCGCGACCGAGCACGCGCAGGAGAACCTCGCGGAGTGGATCGGTGCCCGGGCGGAGACCGGCCGCGTGGACCGCTGGCTCGCCCGTACCGCCGCAGGCGCCTCGCAGCAGGAGCGCGCACGCCTCCGCGCCGGCACCGTCGTCCTCGACCCGCCGCGGTCCGGCGCCGGCCGCGAGGTCGCCGTCCAGATCGCCGCGCTGCAGCCCGCGCAGGTCGTCTACGTCGCGTGCGACCCGGTGGCGCTGGCCCGCGACGTGGCGACGTTCGCGGACCTCGGCTACCGGCTCGAGGCGCTCCGAGCGTTCGACCTCTTCCCGCACACCCACCACCTCGAGGCCGTCGCCCGCCTGGTGCCCGTCGCCTGACCCGTCGCCTGACACCGGGGCGACGTCGGCGCGTCCCGCCCGGGAGCCGTCGCCCGACCGGCGCGTCCCGCGGCCAGCGCCCCGAACCTGGGTCGGACCTGGGTATCCTTGCCCGGTGATGACGACCCGGTTTCAGGGGCCGGGCCGCGCATCGGAACGAGAGGCCACCGTGGCAGCAGCAACGACACCCACCACCGGGACGACCGAGGACGTGCAGACCGGGCCGGTCCGCGTCGCGATCGTCGACGACCACGAGTCCGTACGGCTCGGCATCCAGGCCGCGTGCCAGAACGAGGGCTTCGAGGTCGTCCTCACGGCAGCGAGCGTCCCGGAGTACATCCGGGAGCTCGGGGACCGCGAGGTCGACGTCGTCGTGCTCGACCTGTCGCTCGGCGACGGCTCGACCGTGACCGAGAACGTCAAGGGGGTGCAGGGGACCGGTTCGGCCGTGCTCGTGCACTCGATCGCCGACCGCGTCGCGAACGTCCGCGAGGCACTGGCAGCCGGAGCCGCCGGTGTGATCCCGAAGTCCTCCGCGACGAAGACCGTCATGGCGGCCGTCGCGACCGTGGCCCGCGGGGACGTGCTCAACAACCTCGAGTGGGCGAGCGCCATCGACGCCGACCGGGACTTCGCGAAGGCGCAGCTCGGTCGACGCGAGCGCGAGATCCTCCACCTCTACGCCTCGGGACTGCCGCTCAAGCTCGCCGCGCAGCAGCTCGGCATCGGCTACTCGACGGCCCGCGAGTACCTCGACCGCATCCGCGTGAAGTACGTCGAGGTGGGCCGACCCGCACCGACCAAGGTCGACCTCCTCCGCCGCGCGGTCGAGGACGGCATCCTGCCCGGCCTCGACTCGGGGATCGACCCCGACGCCGACGGCCGCTGAGCCGATGACGGTCGCGCCCGGGGCGGTACCGGCGTCCGGTGCCGGCGCGGGGTCCGGCGCTGCCTCCGGGCCCGGTGCTGCGTCGCGGGGGCCCTCCGGCCCCGGCCCGGCGTCGTCCGGCGGCCCGCCGTCGTCGTCAGCCGGAGCGCCGTTCGGGGCCGACCCGTCGCGGAACGTCCGCGCGACGATCACCCAGGCGTCGGTCGAGCGTGCCTTCACGATCCTCCTCGCGATGGGCGCGGTCGGACTCGGCGCCGTCGACGCACCGCAGGTGCTCGGCCAGCTTCCCTACCTGCACCCGGTGTGGGGACCGCTGACGGTCGTCGCGCTCGCCGCGTCCTTCGCGTTCGTCGGGGTCGCTGCGTTCCTGCCTCGACTCGCGCAGCCCGCACAGATCGTCTGCGCGCTGGTCTTCCTCGTCGCCCTCGTCACGTGGCCGCTCACGGTGCAGGAGCCGATCCCGCCGACCCAGCAACCGTGGCCGTGGTGGTTCATCACGATCGGGTCGACCGCGGCGGCCATGGGCTTCGCCCCGTGGCGTGCCACCGTCTACACCGCCCTCGCGCCCGCGGTCTTCGTGGTCATCCGGCTGCTCCCGATCGGTGGCGACGTCGGGGTCACCCGGGCACTGCTCGACGGCGTCTACACGGCGATCCTCAGCGGCGCCGTGCTCGTCATCGCGGTCGTGCTGCGTCGGGCGGCCACCGCGGTCGACGTCGCGCAGGCCACGGCGGTGCGTCGGTACTCGTCGGCCATCCGGGAGCACGCGACCGAGGTCGAGCGGGTGCAGGTCGACGCGATCGTGCACGACAGCGTGCTCACCACGCTGCTCTCGGCCGCGCGGGCGGAGACCGTCGACGCCAAGGCGCTGTCGGCGCGGATGGCGCGGAACGCGATCGACCACCTCGCGGCCGCAGCGTCCGACACCCCCGGCGCCGCTCCTCCGGTGTCACTCGTCGACCTCCGGTCCCGCATCTGCAGCGCCGTGTCCGCCCTCGCCGCGCCGGTGCGGCTCGTCGAGCGACGGGTCGACGCGGTCCCGCTGCCCGCCGTCGTGGCCGACGCCCTCGCCTCGGCCGCGCTGCAGGCCGCGGTGAACTCGGTGCAGCACGCCGGTGGCGCTGGTGTCGACCGCTGGATCGTCGTCGAGCAGCGCGGGCCGGGCGTCCACATCGAGGTCGTGGACGACGGAGCCGGGTTCGACCCCGCCGGGATCCCCGCCGAGCGACTCGGCGTCCGTCGGTCGATCATCGAGCGCGTCGAGGCCGTCGACGGGACCGCCGAGGTCGTCTCCGCCCCGGGCGGCGGAACGACGGTGCGGCTCGCCTGGGCGCCGGGGACGGGGGAGTCCGCGTGAAGGTCTCGCTGCCCACCGGCGTCGCGATCGGCCTCGCCGCCCTCTTCTCGCTCTACCACCTCGTCCTCGCAGCGACGACGCTGCCGCGCGTGCACGACGTCGCGCCCATCGTCGCCTGCATGCTCCTCTACGCGGCCGCCACCGGGGTCGCGCTGTTCGCCCCCGGGCGTGCCCTCCCGGTGTGGGCGGCGTGCTTCTCACTCGCCACGGCCGTGGTCGTGCCGGTCGTCGCCGCACCGGTCGTGGAGCTCCGCTCGGGCCCGGGGTACTCGACGTGGTGGGTCGCGGCGGTCGGCACGCTCATGGTCGTCCTCGTCGTCCGTGGGCGCGGACCCTTCGCCTGGGTCGGCGTCGGCTTCCTGACCGTGCACACCGTCGCGTGGGCGGGACCCGGGGCGCTCGGGCAGCTCGGGGTGGCCGCCAGCGTCGGCTGGGTCGCGATCGCGGCCGTGTTCGCGAGCGCCATGAACCGGGCGACCCGGGTGCGCCGGGACTTCACGCGGGCCGAGCAGGAGACCGAGGACTGGCAGGCGGCCCAGGACGCCCACGTGTTCGAGCGGCAGTTCCGCCTCAGCCAGACGACGCGCATGGCGCTCCCGATGCTGCAGCGGATCATCGATGCGCACGGCGAGCTCTCCGGAGCCGAGCGCGACGAGTGCCTGCACCTCGAACAGGCCATCCGCGACGAGATCCGCGGTCGCTCGTTGCTCTCCGACGACGTGCGCGCGGAGGTCATGCGTCTGCGCCGGTCCGGGGCCACCGTGCAGCTGCACGACGACGGCGGGCTCGACGACCTCGAGGCTGACGACCTCCGACGGATCCACGCACAGGTCGCGGACGCCCTCCGCCAGGCACGCGGCGCGGACAACGTCATCGTCCGGACGGTCGCCGAGGGTGCTGACACCGCGGTCACGGTCGTCGGCCTGCGGCTCGACTCCGCCGCGAGTGAGTCTGCGGCGCTCGGAGCTGACCTCGACGACGAGGACGGCGACGAGGACGACTCGGTGGCCCTCTGGATGGAGATCCCGCGGCACGTGGCCGTCTGAGCGGACCGCATCCGGTCGGCTCCGTCGTCGGCGCCTCGCCGGTTCGGTCAGCAGGCCCGCGGCGGCTCGCCGGGTCGGCCTGGAGGCCCGTGGCGGCTCACCGGTCAGCGTGCGCCCGTCGCGGATCGCTGCGGTCGCGGGACGATGCCCTGTCGCCACGTGCCGGAGACAGCGAGCGGGCCGGAGGCGAGGAACGGGCCGGAAACGGGGAACGGGCCGGTCGGAATCCGACCGGCCCGTTCACGACCCGAGTCTGAGCGACAACCCGAATATCGCCCTGACTCGCAGCGGGCGGTGGCTTCGTACCCTAGTCGGCCACCGTCCAGCGATGTTCTTCTACGAAGGACACCGAACACAGACAATGATGCCGACCCTGACCATGGATGTCAGTCGTCATTATGGGGGACAAATTCGCCCGATTCGGCCGACTTCCAGGAATCCTGTCCCCCGGACGAGGGGAGACCACTCGGGAAGTGCAGCCTGCAACGGGTTCCACGCCCCCCGCGCCAGGGGTACATGGTCGCCCGCTTCCCCCCGTGAGCACAAGACCGGTCGCGCGGATCGGTCAGCGGAGCGAACGGCACCAGGCGCCCGGGCCGTGCTCGAGCGGCTGACGCATGCCGCGTGCGGAGGCGTCCCAGCCGGAGCGCGGCGAGACGGTGACCTCGGCACGGCCGGCGGCGGCGACCTCGTCGGCCTGCCGCTGGAGGACGGCGACGACTGCAGCGAGTTCCTCCGGGGTCGGCTCGCCGGACACCACCCGCACGTCGGCGACCGACGCGGGGGCGTCGGTCGGGACGGCGGCTGCGTGCTTGCCGGTCACAGCGGGATGTTCCCGTGCTTCTTGGGCGGCAGCGAGGCACGCTTGCCGCGCAGGGCCCGCAGCGCCTTGATCACCGAGACGCGCGTGGCGTGCGGCTGGATGATCCCGTCGAGCTCGCCCCGCTCGGCCGCGAGGTACGGCGACGCCACGTTGTACGTGTACTCGTTCGCGAGCTTGGTGCGGACGGCGGCGACGTCCTCGCCCGCTTCCTCGGCGCGCTTGATCTCCGAGCGGTACAGGATGTTGACCGCACCCTGGCCGCCCATCACGGCGATCTCGGCCGTCGGCCACGCGAGGTTGATGTCCGCCCCGAGCTGCTTCGAGCCCATGACGATGTAGGCACCGCCGTAGGCCTTGCGGGTGATGACGGTCACGAGCGGCACGGTGGCCTCGGCGTAGGCGTACAGCAGCTTCGCGCCGCGGCGGATGACACCGGTCCACTCCTGGTCGGTGCCGGGCAGGTAGCCGGGGACGTCGACGAGGGTCAGGATCGGGATCCCGAACGCGTCGCAGAACCGGACGAAGCGCGCGGCCTTCTCGCCGGCGTCGATGTTCAGCGTGCCGGCCATCGCCTGCGGCTGGTTCGCGATGATGCCGACCGTGCGGCCCTCGACCCGCCCGAAGCCGACGAGGATGTTCGGCGCGAAGAGCGGCTGGACCTCGAGGAACTCGCCGTCGTCGACGACGTGCTCGATGATCGTCGTCACGTCGTACGGCTGGTTCGTCGAGTCGGGGATGACGACGTCGAGCTCGTGGTCGGCGTCGGTCGTCTCGAGCTCCGGTGCGACGTCGTACGCGGGCGCGTCGGAGAGGTTGTTGTCCGGCAGGAAGCCGATGAGGGAGCGTGCGTAGTCGAGCGCGTCCGTCTCGTCCTCGGCCAGGTAGTGCGCGACGCCCGAGACCGCGTTGTGGGTCTGCGCACCGCCGAGCTCCTCGAAGCCGACGTCCTCGCCCGTGACGGTCTTGATGACGTCCGGGCCGGTGACGAACATGTGGCTGGTCTTGTCGACCATGATCACGAAGTCGGTCAGCGCGGGGGAGTACACGGCACCGCCGGCCGCCGGACCCATCACGATCGAGATCTGCGGGATGACCCCGGACGCCTGGGTGTTCAGGCGGAAGATCTCGCCGTACTTGCCGAGCGCGACCACGCCCTCCTGGATGCGGGCGCCGCCGGAGTCGAGGATGCCGATGATCGGCACGCCGGTCTTCAGCGCGTGCTGCATGACCTTGATGATCTTCTCGCCGGCGACCTCGCCGAGGGAGCCGCCGAAGACCGTGAAGTCCTGCGCGTAGACCGCGACGCTCCGGCCGTGGATCGTACCGACACCCGTGACGACCGCGTCGCCGTACGGCCGCTTGGCGTCCATGCCGAACGCCGTGGTGCGGTGCCGGACGAACTCGTCGAACTCCACGAAGGAGTTGTCGTCGAGGAGCTGTTCGATGCGCTCCCGGGCGGTGCCCTTGCCCTTCGCGTGCTGCTTCGCGATGGCTGCCTCGCCCGCGGCGGTCACGGCTTCGTGGTACCGGTCGCGGAGGTCGGCGAGCCGGCCGGCGGTCGTCGAGAGATCGGGGGTGTCACCTTGAGTCACCCGCTCACCCTACCGGCGGCCCCCACGCCCACGGTTGGAGGTCGTCCACGGTTCCTGCCCGTAGATTGCGTGCATGTCCACACCCGCGTCGTCGTTCCCGGTCACCCGCTCCCAGGTCGAGGCAGACGGGGCGACCCTCGTGGTCCCGGCGACGACCGGCTCGACGAACGCGGACCTCCTCGCCGCCGCCGCTGACCTGCCGCACGGCAGCGTCGTCGCGACCCTCGACCAGACCGCCGGGCGCGGGCGGCTCGACCGCTCCTGGTCGGCCCCGGCCGGACAGACGCTCGCGGCGAGCCTGCTCGTCCGCGCCGACCTCGACGACCGCTCGCGCGGCTGGTTGCCGCTCGTCGCCGGACGAGCGATGCGCGACGCGGTGTCCGCCCGCCTGGGCGGCGGGGCGGGGCCGAGCCGTGCCTCCAGGCCGGTCGTCGAGGTGAAGTGGCCGAACGACGTGCACGTCGACGAGCGCAAGGTGTGCGGCATCCTCTGCCAGGTCGCGTCCGACGGCAGCGTCGTCGTCGGCGCCGGTGTGAACCTCACGATCCCCGCGGACGGGCTGCCGACGCCCACCGCGACCTCGCTCGCGGTGGCGGGTGCCCACGGCTCGGCGTCGGAGCTCGCCGACGCGGTGCTCGCGGACTTCCGGGCGGCCGTCCTGGAGGCGGTGGTCGCCCTCTCGACGGGCGGCGCGGCCGCCGAGGCGGTCCGGGCGGACGTCCGTGCCGCGTGCGGCACGATCGGTCGCCGCATCCGTCTGGAGCTGCCCGACGGGACCGTCGAGGAGGCGGACGCCGTCGGCGTCGACGACGACGGCCGCATCACGATCCGGCACCGGGACGGTGCGACCAGGGGCGTCGCGGTCGGCGACGTCACGCACCTGCGCTATGCATGAGGGCATGACCGCCGAGCCGCCCCCGGAACGGGTCGTCGCCCGGCTCCGGCCGCATGCGCGACGGCTCGTCCGTCCAGCGGTCTTCGTCGTGCTGGTGACGGCGGCCGGGGGCTTCGGCTTCGGGGTGTTCCGCGCCCAGCTCGCCTGGCTCAACGTCGTCGTGGCACTCGTCACGCTGCTGCTCGTCGTGGTCGGCGGCCTCGTGCCGCTCGTCCGCTGGATGTCGCAGCGCTACGTGCTCACCACGCGTCGGCTCGTGGTGGTGCACGGTCTCGGCACCAGGACGCGTCGCGAGCTGCTGCACGCGCGCGGGTACGACGTCACGGTGCGCCGCCGCGGCCTGCAGGGGGTGTTCCGCTCCGGGGACGTCCTGGTCTTCCCCGGTGACGACCCGGTCGTGGTGCTCGCGGACGTGCCGCACGCGGACCTCGTCGTCGCGGTGCTGCACGACCTCGTCGAGGCGTACGAGGCGCGGCGGCGGCACCGCGAGCCGGACTGGGACGAGATCGTCGGCGGGGCCGACCGGCCGCCGTGGGGGGACGTCCGCGCCTGACCGGTGCGACCAGCCGTCACGTTCCGCCGTGCCGTACGCACGGCGTTCGGTGTACGGACACGCAGGAACCGGTACCGTCTTCCCGTGCGTATCTCTGTCATCGGCTGCGGTTACCTCGGTGCCGTGCACGCCGCCTCCATGGCCAAGCTCGGGCACGACGTCGTCGCGGTGGACGTCGACCCGGCGAAGATCGAGCGACTCGCGGCGGGCGAGGCCCCCTTCTTCGAGCCCGGACTGCCGGAGATCCTGACGGAGGCGCTCGCCTCCGGCCGCATCCGGTTCACCACGGACATGGCCGAGGTCGCCGGTGCCACCGTGCACTTCCTCGCCGTCGGCACGCCGCAGGGCCCGACCGGGGCCGCGGACCTCACCTACGTCGACGCTGCGGTCGCGTCGCTCACCCCGTACCTCTCGGCCGGGCAGTACGTCGTCGGCAAGTCCACCGTGCCGGTGGGCACCGCGGCTCGGCTCGCGGCCGAGGTCGAGCAGGCCGTCCCCGGCGCCACGCTCGTCTGGAACCCGGAGTTCCTGCGCGAGGGCTTCGCCGTGCAGGACACCATCTCGCCCGACCGGCTCGTCTACGGCGTCCCGGCCGGCGAAGCGGGGGAGCGGGCCACCGCCGTCCTCGACGAGGTCTACGCCACGGCGCTCGCCGAGGGGACCCCGCGGCTCGTCGTCGACCTGCCCACCGCGGAACTCGTCAAGGTCAGCGCGAACGCGTTCCTCGCGACGAAGATCTCCTTCATCAACGCGATGGCCGAGATCGCCGAGGTCGTCGGTGCCGACGTCACCGCGCTCGCCGACGCGATCGGGCATGACGCCCGCATCGGCCGCAAGTTCCTCAACGCCGGGCTCGGCTTCGGCGGTGGGTGCCTGCCGAAGGACATCCGCGCGTTCCAGGCCCGCGCCGACGAGCTCGGCGTGCCGGAGTCGCTCGCGTTCCTCGCCGACGTCGACGCCATCAACCTCCGTCGTCGCGACCACGTCGTCACCCTGGCCGAGGAGCTCCTCGGCGGTGACGTCAGCGGCAAGCGCATCGCCGTCCTCGGACTCGCGTTCAAGCCGAACTCCGACGACGTCCGCGACTCCCCGTCGCTCGACATCGCCGGGCGACTGCAGGCGCACGGCGCGCACGTCGCCGCGTACGACCCGGAGGCCGTCGTGACCGCTCGCCGGGTCCGTCCGGAGCTCGACTACGTCGAGTCCGCCGCCGACGCCCTGCGTGGCGCCGAGCTCGTGCTGGTGCTGACCGAGTGGAACGAGTTCCGCGAGCTCGACCCGACCGCGGTCGCCGCGCTCGTCGCCGAGCGGGTGGTCATCGACGGCCGCAACTGCCTCGACCGCGACGCCTGGACGGCAGCCGGCTTCACGCACCGCGGCATGGGACGCTGAGCGTCCGGCCGGTGGGGGGCAGGTTCGGCACCTTCGTCAGCGGAGTCCGCGGACGCGACTGGGCGACACCCGTCGTGCTCGCGGCGACGCTGTTCCTGCTCCTCGCGTCGGTCGCGCGGGCCTTCTCCACGCTGCCGCTGAGCAGCGCGGACGAGCCGGCGCACGTCGACTACGCGCTGCGGGTCTGGCAGGGGCAGCTGCCGCAGCTGCTCGACGGACTGCGCTTCGAGCCGGGCTTCGGCGCCCGGGTGCCCGTGCAGTGGGTCGCGCAGCACCCGCCGCTGTTCTACCTGCTGCTCGCGCCGGTCGTCGGGCCGCTGGTCGACGCCGACCACCCCCTGCAGGCGGTGCTCGCCGCACGGCTCGTCGACGCCGTGCTCGTCGCCCTCGTGGTGCCCGCTGCCGCCTGGGCCGCTGCACGCTGCTTCCCGGGGGCGCGCCGGTTGCCCGCGACCGTGGCGGTCGTCGCGGCGTCCACACCGCTCCTGGTCGTCCAGGGCGGCGTCGTCTACAACGACTCGCTGTCCGCCCTCGTCGGGGTCCTCGGCTGCGGCGTCGCCGGTGCGGCCCTGCGGTCCGGCGTGACGACGCGGCTCCTCGTGTGGGGTTCGGTCGTGGCCGCTGCCGGCATGGCCACGCGACTGTCGTTCGCCCTCTGGTTCGTCGCGATCGTGGTGGCGTTCCTGCTCGCTCGGTCGGTGCGCGTCCCGCGACTCCGCGGGGTGTGGGGGCGGGTGCTCGTCGCCCTCGGCCCGGTCGTCGCCGCGGCAGCCGCGTCCGGGTGGTTCTACGTCCGGAACGAGATCCTCACCGGGAGCTTCAGCGGTCGACCGAAGCCGTGGCCCGGCTCGACGCCCCGACCGAAGATCCCGGAGTCGGTCGTCGTCCGGACGAAGGGGTTCTGGCAGCAGCTCGGGGCGCTGTACCGTGGCGCGCTCGACGTCAACGGCGCCCTGCCGTGGGTCCTGCTGCTCGTCCCCGTGGTCCTCGCGCTGGTCGGACTCGTGGTCGTCGCGGTGGTCGTGCTCCGGCGTCGGTCGACGGCGGTCGGGCGGGTGTCCGACGGCGAGCGCTGGCCCCGGGCGCTCGTGGTGGCGATGTTCGTCGTCGTGCTGCTGCTGTACGTCGTCGTGGAGATCCGCTACGTCGCGGGCGGCGGAGCCCCGAACAGTCGGTACACGCTCGGCGTCCTGATGCCGGTGCTGCTCGTCGTCGCGGCTGGACTCCGGTGCGTCGAGCGCGCGGCGGTCGTGCTCGTCCCGGCGTGGTCGCTGACCACCGCGGTCGCGATCTGGTCCTTGTTCGACGGGGCCGGCAACGCCCTGGTGGCGCACTCCGGAACCGTCGTCGTCGGCGCGTCCGCCGCTGCCGGTGTTCTCGGAGTCCTGACCCTCGTGCTCTTCGTCGTCGGCGAGCTCCGGACGGTGTGGTCGCGCGGCGGGACCGGCGCGGCCGGGGCCGACGACGCGGACGGGACTCAGCGCATCGCTGCTCGGAGCACGGCCCGGTAGCGCTCGCCGATCCGCTCGGTGGAGAACTCGGCGGCCGAGGCCACGGCCCGCTCCTGGTAGCGCCCACGGGCCGCGTCGTCCGTCAGCACCCGCAGGAGCGAGGCGCGGAGGGCGGGCACGTCACCCGGGGGGACGAGGAGCCCCGACTCGTCGTCCGTGACGACGTCGCGGATCCCGGGCAGGTCGCTGGCGACGATGGCGGCACCGACCGCCGCGGCCTCGAGCAGCGTCACCGGCAGTCCCTCCTGGTCGCCGTTCGCCGCCGGGATCGACGGCACCGCGACGACCGTGGCGGACGCCAGCGTGTCGAGGACCTCGGAGCGCCCGCGCTGGCCGGTGAACGTCACGGGGAGCCCCGCGGCCTGCTGCTCGAGCTGGGCGCGGTAGGGGCCGTCACCGACGACGGTGAGCCGCCACGGGACGTCCTCGCCGAGGCCGCGGAGGGCCTCGAGCAGGTTGCCGAAGCCCTTCTTCTCGACGAGGCGACCGACGGCCACCACGTGGTGCTCCTGGGGAGGTGTGCGGGCGCGGGCAGCGCGCGCCGGCCCGAGGTCGACGCCCATCGGGATCACGCTCGAGCGGTCCTCGGGCACGCCCCAGGCCGTGAGACGGTCGCGCATCTCGGAGTTCACCGTCGTGACGTGCGCGGCGCGGCCGAAGATCCAGCGCTTCAGCCGCACCAGCGGGGCGGCCCGCAGGGCGTAGATGTCCCCGCCGTGGGTCGTGACGACGAGCGGCACACCCGGTGCGGCGAGGGTGGCGACGAGCCCCTGCGGGATCGCCCAGTGCGCGTGGATGACGTCCGGTCGGCCGGAGCGCACCGCGGCGCGGACCGCCCGGTACTGCGCGAACACGAGCGCCGGGACCTGGACGAGTCGCGTGCGCCGCTCCTTGAGGTTGTCGAGGATGGCGCCGTCGGCGAGGTCCTCGAGGGCCTTCGGGAAGTACGGGAACCGCCGGACGTGCACCGCGCCGATCGTCTCGCGTGCCGCACCCTCGGGGACACGCGGCGTGAGGACGAGCGTGTCGAACTCGGTGGCCTCCTGGTGGGCGAGGTCGAGCACGAACGCGGGGACCCCGTCGTCCGGACGGGCCGGGAAGGTCGATCCGAGGACGAGCAGACGAGGGCGGGAGCTGCGGGACAAGGAGGCCTTTCCGGGGTGGTGCCGGGTGGGACCGGTAGGCTCTCGACCCGTGCGCGTACTGATCCACAATAGCGATTCGCCCCGCAACCGAGGCGACCGGGCGATCCTCGCCGGCAACGTCGAGCTCGTCCGCCGCCGGTGGCCCGACGCCGAGATCGTCTCGCTCTCGCAGTACCCCGAGCGGGACGGCGAGTGGTTCGGGATCCGGTTCCTGCCGGTCTCGCCGTACAGCACCGGTGTCGGCGACCTCGTCGCCCTGCTCCGCGCCGCCCGTGGGGCGGACGTGGTGCTCTGGGGCGGCGGCGAGATCCTCAAGGACTACACGAACAAGCTCGGCCTCGTGTACTGGTTCGGCAAGATGCTGCTCGTCCGCGCGGTCAACCGGAACCTCGTCGGGGCGTTCCAGGGCATCGGCCCGACGTCGGCGGGCGTCAGCAAGCGCCTCATCCGCGCGACCGTCGACCTGTGCCGCTCCTTCGCCGTCCGTGACGACGAGTCGCGCGAGAAGCTCCTCGCCTGGGGCGTCCGCACCCCCGTCGTCTCCTCGTTCGACCCCGCCGTCGTCGGTACGGTCGCACAGCCGGACGCCGACGTCCTCGAGCGGCTCGAGCGCTCCACCGGGTTGACGGCCGAGCGGCTCGAGGGCTCGATCGGCTTCGGTGTCCGCCGCTGGTTCCACTACAAGCGCAGCGGGTGGATCCCGTTCCGCTTCCTGCCGAAGCGGTTCCGCCAGACCGGCGTGGACAGCGACCGACTCGTGACGTACCGGCAGGCGCTCGCCGACCTGGCCGACCGGCAGGTGGAGCGCTGGGACGCCGACGTCGTCTTCTACCCGATGCACATGGAGGCATCCGAGGGTGACGCCGCCTTCGCGCGCGAGGTCATCGCGCTCATGCGTCACGGCGACCGCACCCACGTGGTCGAGGCCGACGTCTTCTCGCCAGCCGAGTACGCGGGCCTCATGTCGCGCAGCCGGCTGTTCCTCGCGAGCCGGCTCCACTCGGCGATCGTCGGCACGATCGCCGGCGTCCCGGCCGCCGTCCTCTACTACGTCGACAAGGGCCGACTGTTCTTCGAGCAGATGGGCCAGCAGGCCTACTCGAAGCCGATCGAGTCGGCGCTCGAGCCGGGCTTCGTCGACGACGTGACGGCGCTCCTCGAGGACCTCGACGCACAGCGCGACACGGTCACGGCCCAGCTCGCGGAGGGCGTCGCGTCGATGGCCACGCGTCTGGACGCCGACTTCGCGGTGGCGACGCGCGGGATCGAGTCGCGTACCGGTCGCTGACGCGACCACGACCGGACGGGAGGCGCGGTGCCAGCCGGCACCGCGCCTCCCGTCCGTCGTCCCGCCCGTCGACGGGCCCGACCCGGCTCAGTCGCGTCGGGTCGCCATCTTCTTGAGGTTCGTCATCGTGCTGCGGTAGACGTCCTGGTCGCCGGGGAGCGGACCGCTCGACGCCCACTGCCAGAACGAGTAGTTCTTCCAGCTGTTGCCGACCGTGCCCGGGTTGGTGAAGTCCTTCACCGGGTAGAGCGCCACGAACAGCGGGTTGTCCTGGAACTGGCTGCTGTTGTTCGTGCAGCGCTTCCACCAGTCCGTCGTCGTGTAGATCAGCGGGTACCGCCCGATCTTCTTGTACACGGTGTTCGAGAAGTCCTTGATCCAGCTCCGCATGTCCGCCCACGACTTCCCGTAGCAGACGCCCTGCGACGCACTGCCGTACTCGATGTCGAGCAGCGGCGGCAGCGTGAGGCCGTCGGCGCTCCAGCCGCCGCCGTTCTTGAAGAAGAAGTTCGCGGTCGCGGCTCCGCTCGCCTGGCTCGGCTGCGCGTAGACGTAGCCGCCGCGGATGATGTTGCGCGTGCGGGCGGTGGCGTAGTGCTCCTTGTACACCGGGCTGACGTAGGAGACGCCCTCGGTCGCCTTGATGTACGCGAACCGCGCCCCCGCGTTGTACGCGTTGCGGAAGTTCACGTTCGGCTGCCACGCGCTGATGTCGAAGCCCTGGATCTTGCCGGGGGGCGGACCGCCGGCGGTGGCGGCCTGGGCGGTCGCCTGTGTGCGGGCGCCCGCCGCCGACGAGGCCTGCGGCACCACCGTGGTGAGTTCCCGCTCCCCGGCGAAGCGGGCGATCCCGGCGCCCATCTGGTGGTTGCCGGTCCGGTCCATCTCGGCGATGGACGTCGTCGTGTCGGTGGACCCCGCCGTCGGTGCCGGTGCCGGTGTCGCTGTCGGCGTCGGCGTCGGCGTCGTCGTCGGTGTCGCTGTCGCTGTCGCTGTCGCTGTCGGCGTCGTCGTCTCGGCGTGTGCCTGACCGGTTCCCAGCACGAGTGCCCCGGCCACGACCGCAGCCACCCCGATGCCGATCGACCTGCTCCTGGTGGCGCGCATGCGGCCCACCCCTCCTCGTCGAGTCGGCGCAGGGCCCTGTCATCCCCGCGCCACGTCCGAGCGATGCTACCCGACACGTGACGGAGAGCCGGGCGGACCGCGTGCTGCGGCCTCCGTCGGTGAGAGGCGTCGCCCCGTGGATGCGAAGATGGCTGACGTGACCGTGACGACGCCAGCCGCCCGCGAGGCGCTCGACCTCCACTTCGAGCGGCACCACGAGCGCACGACCAGTCGTCGCCGCACGCTGCTCGCGTTCGCGTCCATGGCGGCCGTCCTCGTCCTCGGCATCGGACTCACGGCCGCCGTCGGCTACCACCAGCGGCTCGGCGTCACGAACGTCGACGGCATCTCGTACATGTCCATCGCACGCGACTACGCGAACGGGTGGTTCGGGGACGCGATCAACGCCTACTGGTCGCCGATGGTGTCGTGGCTCATGGCACCGCTCGTGGCCGTGGGGCTCGGGCTGCCGTCCGCGTTCCTCGTCGTCAACCTCGCAGCGGCGGCCGTCGTGCTCGGCGTGGGCGGGTGGGTGGTCTGGTCGCAAATCCACCGGGTCGTCCCGGCGCTCGTGTACATGGTCGCGGCCATCCCCGCGCTGATGGCCACCGTCTCGGTGCAGACCCCCGACCTGCTCGTGGTCGCGTGGATCGTCCTCTGGCTCTGGGCCCTCCGCTGGGCCGACCGCGTCCGGACCGGTTCCCTCCGGATCCGGATCGTCGTCGGCGTCGTCCTCGGCATCGCGATCGCCGCCGGTTACTTCGTCAAGCTGTTCCTGGTCCCGGTGGTGATCGGGTCGTTCGTCGTCTGGATGCTCCTCCGTGCCTGGTCCGCGGCACGGCGTCGCGAGCCCGCGTTCCGCTGGTGGCCGACCGCGGCGACGGCGGTGGTCGTGGCGGTGGTCGTGGCGGCTCCGTGGGTCGGCGCCCTCACGCACAAGTACGGGTACCCGACGCTCGGGTCGTCGCTCGACGTGAACATCAGCTCGAAGTTCGACGCCGGGTCGCGGTCGGGTGACTGGCCGTGGCTGCCGGTGCCGCCGAACCCGCACGCGGTCACGGCGAACGAGGACTTCACCAAGTCGGTCTACATGCAGGGCGTCGCCGAGAACCCCGACCCGAGCGCCTCCACCGCGCCGACGACGAGCGAGCCGTCCGCCGACGCCGCACCGACCGTGACGAAGGAGTCGGGGCTCCTCGCCCGCGCGCAGTACTACGTGCAGCAGCGGGTCTTCGCGTTCCCCTTCTACCTCAACCGCATCGCCTCGTTCGCGCCCTTCGCCGTGCCGATCGGCCTGCTCTTCACGGCAGCCCTCGTCGTCGGGGTCGTCCGCTTCCGCCGGTACGCGTTCGCCTGCCTCACCGCCGCGACCGCGCTCGTCTACTTCGTCGGGTACGCCCTCATCACCTCGTCGTCGAGCGGGGGTGGCAACCCGCGGTACTACTGGCCGCTGTTCTACGTCTCGACCCTCCTCGCCGCGCTCATGCTGCCGACGGTGTGGCGCTTCGTCCGGCGGCGTGGGGTCCTCCGCATCGTCGTCGCGTGCATCGGGATCGCCGTCGTGCCGCTCGCGTCCTTCTCGCAGAACTGGTTGGGACACCCCGCACCGTTCGTGGCGTCGGTGGCGAGTGCCGAGCCACTCGACGTGACCGGTCCGACGCAGGTGCCCGAACTCGTCCGGCTGGCGGACGAGATCACCGCGAGCGGGGTGTTGCCGCCCGGGTCGAACGTCGTGGGCACCAACACGCGCGGGCTCGCATCGCTCGCGTTCCTCACCGACACCCGGATGTTCGGGCGCTCCGGGCAGGGGTACAACTACACGTCGGCGGCGCAGCGCGCGGTGTTCCGTGAGCAGGGCATCCGGTACTTCTTCCAGTACGACCCCGCTGAACGCGCCGAGCGGGACTACTCGGGCGCGGGCACGCTCGTCGGGACGTTCACCGCGGTCATCCCGTGCACGGGGGACACCTCGAGCGACCGGACGCGGCCGTGCCGCGTCGAGATCATCCGGCTCGACGGCTGAGCGGCGAGGAGGCTGCGCGCGCTGCTCGCTCGGCTGGCGCCCCGGGACGGGCGTCTACGATGTCCTGAGCCCCGAACGCAGGAGAACCGTTTGTCCGACAGCACCAGCAGCGACGCCCCCGCACCCGAGGGGAAGCGTCGGCCCGGCCTGCGCCGGTTCCTGACGAAGGCGATCCCGATCGCGTTCTACGTGCTGCTCGCGGTGTTCCTCGTGCTGTACGTGCGCAGCGTCGACTGGGCGCAGCTGTCACGGGTGCAGTGGAACTGGGGGTGGGTCGCCGTCGCGACCGTGATCAGCCTCGGCTTCCGGTACTGGGGCGTCGGCATCTGGTTCTACCTGCTTCGACGACTGGGCGCGACCGGCCTCAAGGGCAGCGGTGTCACCCTGACCTACGTGTACGCGAAGTCCTGGATGGGCCGCTACATCCCCGGTGCAGCGACCTGGATCATCGGGAAGGTCTACTTCGCGTCGAAGCACGGTGTCTCCAAGGCCCGACTCGGCGTCAGCGGGCTGCTCGAAGGGGCCCTGCAGATCGCAGCGACCCTCGCACTCGCCCTCGTCCTGCTGCTCATCGACCCCCGGACGCACGACCTCGACGGGTGGCTCATCGCGCTCATGATCGCCGCCTTCGTCGGCTGCGTCGTGTGCCTCGTCCCGCAGGTCTTCGTGTGGCTCATCGGACTCGCGTTGAAGATCCTCCGTCGGAAGCCGCTCGAGGACGACGTGCGTCCCGGACTCGGGACCGTGCTCGGCGGTGCCGGACTGTACGTCGCGGGTGCCATCCTGTCGGGCAGCGCTTACTACTTCATCACCCTCGCGGTGTACCCGTCGCTCAAGGGCAGTGACGCGGCGTTCGTCATCGGCGCCGCGAGCATGGCGTCGGCGATCAGCATGCTCGCGGTGTTCGCGCCCGGCGGGCTCGGCGTCCGCGAGGGCGTGCAGGCGCTGCTGCTGAGCCTCGTGATGCCGCCGTCGATCGCCCTCGTGGTGGTCGTCGTGACGCGCGTCTGGAGCCTCGCGGTCGACGCACTCTTCCTGCTCTGCGCGGCGGTGCCGACCTGGTTCGGGCGCGGACGGCCCACGGACGACGCGTCGGTCGTGCACGACGGGGCCCCGGCGGCCTGACGCCGGGGCGGGCCGCTCCCTCGTCACGCCGCGGTGGCCCTGCTGCCCGCACGAGCGGGGACGGGTGTCACCTGACGGACGCCAGCCCGCACGACGAGCACCACCGACCACACCATGCCGATCCCGGCGGCCACGACGAGCGCCACGAGCACCGCGACCGGCACCGGCCCGACCTCGGTCCACCGCAGGAGTCCCCGGCCGGTGACCGGGAACACCGCCGCGTTCCAGAACCACGCCGCCGCCACCGCGAACCCGTAGACGCCGAGCCCGGGCAGCAGGACCGCGAGGGCCGTCGCCACGACGGCGCGCGGGCGCCCAGCGGGCACGAGCCGACGCCACGCGACCGCGCTCAGCACGATGAGGCAGACGATCGCGGGGAAGTAGTAGCGCCCCTGCGTCGCCGCGACCTCGGTGGTCGTCAGGTAGGAGTGCGCGCTCGTGCGGTTCTGGATGCCGATGAGCAGCGCCGGGAACACCGCCAGGCAGAGCACGGCGCGGAGCTCGGGACCCCGGCGGAAGGCCCAGCCGACGAGCACCACGAGGACGATGATCGTGACGACGGCGGTCAACAGGTCGCCGATGCTCACCTGTGCCCGCGCGCCGAAGCTGCCCCAGAAGGTCCGGGTGAGGGTGCCCCAGCTGACGTCGAGGAAGTGTCCGAGCGTGGGGTGCTCGCCCGGGGGGAAGTCCTTCGGCGGCCGCATCGCCGTGTAGCCGTTCGGTTGGACCCTGCCGTACGCGACGACGTTGTGCACCCACCACCACGCCCCGATCGCCCCGGTCACGCCGAGCACCACGACCGTGCGGAGGACGCGGGCGCCCCAGCCGAGCACCCCCGCGCCGGCGAACAGCACCACCACGCCCACGAACGGCACCGCGGGCAGACCCGTCCCCTTCACCCACACGAGCACCCCCGTCGCCACGGCGAGCCCCACGGCGGTCCGCCAACGGAGGTCACCCGTGAGCAGGCGCGTCGCGAGCAGCACGGTGACGCCCGCGAGCAGCAGCACCGGCGCGTCGTTCGACACCGAGGACCCGATCGAGGCGAGCTCGGGGGAAGCGAACACGGCGAGCCCGCCGACGAGGGCGGCGCGCGGTGACCGGGTGACGCGACGCACGGCCGCCCACGCGAGCAACGGCAGCGCGGTGACCATCGCCACATCGACGAACCGCAGGGCGAGGAAGGCGTGGTCCCACCGCAGGTCGCCGTAGTGGACCGCCCGCAGGACGGCCGCGCCGACCAGGTACGCGGTCGGCGGGTGCTGGGACATCTGGTCGACGGTCGTCGAGGGCCCGGGGAACGTCCGGAGCAGCTCGCTGACCGTCGCCCACTCGTCGGCTGGCTGGGTCGCCTGCTGCTGCTTCGCGACGAGGACCGCCTGCGCGACCATGAGGTCGCCGGGGGCGGCCCACGCGTCGCCGAGCGCGAGGTGCACGGTGGCGTCGATGTGCGCCGTCTCGTCCGGCGCCTGGAACACCGGGACGAGCAGCGCCCAGGCGGCGAGCCACAGCCCGAAGGTGGCCGTCACGACCGCGATCGCGATCCGCTCCCAGCGCGCGACGGCGGGTGGACGGGCGTCGAGGGTCACGTGGCCGATGTTACGGGGCGACCTCGGTGCGGACGGGGTCCGCGACCGGTGCGGCGGTCCGCTCGGGGTGGTACACCCACACCTTGTAGAGCCAGAAGCGGAAGATCGTGCCGAGTCCGAGGCCGACGATGTTCGCCACGTTGTCCGCGAAGGCCGACGTGAACCCCATCGCGTAGTGCGAGACGCCGAGGGTCGCGAGCGCGATCACCATGCCGCCGAGGGACACGACCACGAACTCGATGCCCTCGCGGGTCGCCACGGCACGCCGCTGGTCGCGGAAGGTCCAGTAGCGGTTGCCCATCCAGTTCACGAAGATCGCGACGGTCGTCGAGATGACCTTCGCCCAGAACGGCCCCGAGTGCACGTCGGCCGGGTCGAGCACGGTGAACCGGAGGAGGTTGAACACGGCGGTGTCCACCACGAAGCCGACGGCGCCGACCACCCCGAAGCGGGCGAGCTGGGCGATGAGTCGGCGCACGGGGTCTCCAGGATCCGTAGAGTTGTCACGGGCCACCCAGCGGGTGACCCGAGAGTCGATTCTAGACAGGGCGCTCGGACCGTTCGGTGTGAGCGACGGAAGGAACACACAGCATGGCGTTGCGCGTCGGGGTCGTCGGTGGGGGACAGCTGGCACGGATGATGGTGCCCGCAGCACTGGAACTGGGCATCGACATCCGGGTGCTCGCCGAGGGCCCTGGTATGTCGGCCGGCATCGCCGCGACGGCCGAGGGCGACTACCACGACGTCGACACCGTCCTCGCATTCGCCCGCGAGGTCGACGTCGTCACCTTCGACCACGAGCACGTCCCGCAAGACGTCCTCCGCGCGCTCGTCGACGCGGGTGCCGCGGTCCGACCCGGGCCGGAACCCCTCGCCGTCGCACAGGACAAGATCACGATGCGCAGCCGACTGTCCGAGCTCGGGCTGCCGGTCCCCGACTGGGCAGCGGTGCACGACCCGGACGAGCTCCGCGCGTTCCTCGACGACCACGGTGGTCGCGCGGTCGTGAAGACCGCCCGCGGCGGCTACGACGGCAAGGGCGTCCGCGTCGTCGCGGACCCGGCCGACGTCGAGGACTGGTTCATCGCCGTCGCGGAGGCCGGTGACGGTCAGGCCCTCCTCGCGGAGGAGCTCGTGCCCTTCACCCGTGAACTCGCCCAGTCCGTGGCACGTCGTCCCTCCGGCGAGGTCGTCGCGTGGCCCCTCGTCGAGACCGTGCAGCAGGACGGTGTGTGCGCCGAGGTGTTCGCGCCGGCGTCGGACAGCGCCGGGCGCATCGCGGACCTGACCGAGGAGATCGCGGTGCGCATCGCCGAGGAGCTCGGCGTGACGGGCGTCCTCGCGGTCGAGCTGTTCCAGACCTCCGACGAGCGGATCCTCATCAACGAGCTCGCGATGCGGCCGCACAACACCGGGCACTGGACCATCGACGGTGCGACGACGAGCCAGTTCGAGCAGCACCTCCGTGCCGTGCTCGACCTGCCCCTCGGCGCCACGGGCATGCACGCGCCCGCCGCGGTCATGATCAACGTGCTCGGCGGTCCGGCGGACGGCGACCTCGCCGCCCGGTACCCGGGGGCGCTCGCTGCGTTCCCGGAGGCGAAGTACCACTTCTACGGCAAGGCGCCGCGACCCGGGCGGAAGATCGGGCACGTCACCGTCGTCGGCGACGACGTCGACGACGTCGTGTACCGGGCGCGCGCCGCAGCGGCGCACTTCGACGACTGACGCACGTCCGGCGGGACCAGAGGGACGGCCGGGAGGCACGTGGCGGGCCCGCCACGTGCCTCCCGGTCCGCGTTGGGGACGTCGGCAGAAGTGCGGACACCCGCTCGGGTGGCACCCGATCTGGCGTGTGTCGTGGAGTGCGCAGCACGTGTTGTCATGGACGCTCCGACCGGCCAGGGGGCCGGTCCGAGCAGTCCAGGGAGCCCGCATGCGCAGCCTCGCCGTCCTCGGCGCCGTCGCAGTCCTCACCACCGTCGGAGTCGCCCCGACCGCCGAGGCGGCGACGCCCTCCGTGCGGACGGCGGCGGCGACGACCCTCTTCGCCGGTGGGCCCTACCGCTCGGCGACCAGCGAGGCCGCGAAGGCCGCCGACGCCCTCCGCACGACCGACCCGGACGGGGCCGCCGCGGCGAGCACCATCGCGCGGTACCCGGTCGCGATCTGGCTCGGCGACTGGACGCGCGGGACGACCCTGACGACCACCATCGACCGCGCGGTCGCCGCGGCCGACCAGGCCGGCACGACCCCCGTCTTCGTGACCTACGCGATCCCGGACCGCGACTGCGGCGGGTACTCCGCCGGGGGACTCGACGAGGCCTCGTACGGCGACTGGATCGACCAGGTCGCCGGCCGACTGCGAGGACACCGTGCCGCGGTCGTGGTCGAACCGGACTCGTTGGCGATGCTCAGCAACGCGGCGTGCGACGCGTCCCTCGACGCCCAGCGCTACCGGATCCTCAAGCGCACCGTCGGGGTGTTCACGGCGGCCGGCGTGCCGTCCTACCTCGACGGCGGCAACTCGAACTGGGTGCCGGTCGCGACGATGGCCGACCGACTGCGGCAGGCCGGCGTGACCACCGCTCGCGGGTTCTCCACGAACGTCGCGAACTACTACCCCACGGCGCAGGAGCAGGCGTACGCCGAGAAGCTCTCCGCGGCGACGGACGGCTCGCACTACGTCATCGACACCTCGCGCAACGGGCAGGGCTGGCGCGGCACGTGGTGCAACGGGCCCGGAGCCGGACTCGGCACCGCACCCCAGGTGGTCTCCGACGGCACCGCCCTCGACGCCCTGCTCTGGGTGAAGACCCCGGGGGCGAGCGACGGCACCTGCAACGGCGGCCCGGCGGCGGGGAAGTGGTACCCGTCCTTCGCGCGGACACTCGTGGCGAAGGCGCAGCTCGGGGCGCCCGCGGTCCAGCCTGCTCGGGCGTACCGGTCCGACCCGTACGTGGCGCTCGAGCGCGCCGTGCCGGCCGCCGGGGGCGTCGCCGTGACCGGCTGGGCGTTCGACGGTGACGCGCCCGACACCGCACTCGGCGTCGCCCTGACCCTCGACGGTCGCTCCGTGCGGACCGTCACGGCCGACGCCCGTCGTGCGGACGTCGCGGCGCAGTGGAGCGTCGGTGACGCGCACGGCTTCACCGGGGTGGTACCGACCACGCCCGGGAAGCACACCGTGTGCGCGGTCGCCCGCAACACCGGGAGCGGGAAGGACCAGCGATCGGACCCGTGCCGCACGGTCAGCGTCGCGGCGGTGGCGCCGACCGGCCGGGTCGACGCGCTCTCGTCGCCGAGCCACCGCCGCGTGTCCGTGCGGGGCTGGGCGTTCGACCGGGACGACACGGGCCGCGCGGTCCGGGTCCGGGTCACCGCCGACGGCCGGCAGGTCGGGACGTTCACGGCGGAGGGCCGCCGAGCGGACGTCGACCGGGTGCACGGCGTCGGACCGTCGCACGGCGTGTCCGGCACGGCGGTCGTCGCGTCGGGCAAGCGGAAGGTCTGCGTCGTGGCGGTCGGCATCGGGTCCGGCGGGGACCGGTCGCTCGGCTGCCGGAACCTGACCGTGCGCTAGCTGCCGCTGCCGCTGCCGCTGCCGCTGCCGCTGCCGCTGCCGCTGCCGCTCGCCGCGTGCCCGCGCTCGGCGCCGGCCCGTTTCCGGGATCATGGACGCATGCCGCGTGATCTCGTCCGTCGTGCCGCCCGCCGACTCCGCCGCGCACTGACCGCCGGTGGGACCACGCCGGCCGCCCCCACGCCGCTGCCCGTCGTCGGCTACGTCGTCGCGGGTGCGGACGGTGCGCACCCGGCCTCGGCGCACGTGCGCGTGGTCCGGCGTACCGAACACCTCGCGGCATCGGGCACGGCGACGGTCCGGCAGGTCGACGCCGGTGCGTTCGTGGACGGGGCGGCCGACACGGACGTGGACGTCGTGCTCGTCCAGCGCGACATCCTGCCGCGGGCCTCCGTCGCACCGTTCCTCGACGCCGCTCGCGGTCGGGGCGTCCGGGTCGTCGCCGAGGTGGACGACGACTTCTTCACCGACTCCGGGAGGCAGCGGCTCGCCCGCGCCGAGTACGACCCGGACCGGCTCGCGTCAATCGACGCCCTCGTCCGGGGTGCCGACGTCGTCGTGGTCAGCACGGATGAACTCGCCGAGGTCGTCCGTCCCCTCGCCCGGGACACCGTGGTCGTCCGGAACGCGCTCGACCCGTCGCTCTGGACGCCGGGGGAGCCGGCGGCGACCGACGACCTCCCCGCCGACGAGCACCGGGTGCTCTACATGGGCACGCTGACGCACGCGGCCGACCTCGAGCTCCTGCGGGACGTGTTCACCGACCTCGTCGCTTCCGACGGCCTGCCGATCCGCCTCGAGGTCATCGGCGTCGCGGAGGGCGACGCGGACTGGTACCGACGGGTCGAGGTGCCCGACGGCCACTACCCGGCGTTCGCCCGCTGGTTGGTGGACCACCGGCAGCGCTGGGACGCCGGCGTCGCACCGCTCCGCGACGAGGTGTTCAACCGCGCGAAGAGCGACCTCAAGGCCATCGAGTACGTCGCGCTCGGGTTGCCCGCCGTCGTGTCCGACCGACCTTCGTACGCCGAGGCCGCGGCCCACGGCGTGGTGGCCGTCCCCGACGACCCGGCCGCCTGGCGCGCGGCCGTGGTGGCCGCCGTCGACCGCGGTGCAGCCGACCCCGGGGCTGTCGCGTGGGTCGCGCGCGAGCGGATGATCGGCGCCGACGGCGACGCCTGGCGACGGGCCCTGCTCGGCTAGGCTCGACCCGTGACCGACACCGCAGCCACCGCCCAGCCGCTCGTCTCGATCATCATGGGGTCGGACTCCGACTGGCCGACCATGCGGGCCGCCGCCGACATGCTCACCGAGCTCGGCATCGCGTTCGAGGCCGACGTCGTCTCGGCCCACCGCACCCCGGACAAGATGACCCGGTTCGCCCGGGGTGCCGCCGCACGGGGCATCCGCGTGGTGATCGCGGGTGCCGGTGGCGCTGCGCACCTCCCCGGCATGGTGGCGTCGATGACGACGCTCCCCGTGATCGGTGTCCCGGTGCAGCTCGCGCGCCTCGACGGGCTCGACTCGCTGCTGTCGATCGTGCAGATGCCGGCGGGCATCCCGGTCGCGACGATGGCGATCAACGGGGCGGCGAACGCCGGACTCCTCGCGGCACGCATCATCGGCAGCGCCGACCCGGCGGTCGCCACGCGGCTCGCCGAGTACGCGGACGGGCTGGAGCAGCTCGTCGAGGAGAAGGCCGCGCGGCTCCGCGAATCCCTCTGAGCGGACCCGCAGCGCCTCCGTCGCACGGTGCGCGACGCGCGCCCGGGGCACGCGACGCGCGCCCGGGGCACGCGACGCGCGCCCGGGCCACGCGATTGGGTCAGTCCCGCTCGTAGACCTTGATCACGAACGCGCCGTCCTTCCACTCGTCCGCCGTGTGCCACGTCGAGCCGATCTGGTCCTGGAGCACACGCGGCTGGTCGGCCGTCGGCTCACCGACGAACCAGATCCGGTCGACGTCGGACAGGTCGGGCAGCGGGGCGGTGACCGGACGACGCTGCGCCCAGAGCTCGCCGATCGACACCGCACTACGCTCGACGGTCAGGTCGCGCATCCCCGCGAACGCCTGCGGGTAGGACGCCTCGACGAACTCGGTCGTCCGGTTCACGTGCGATGGCAACGGACCGTAGTAGATCGCGTCCCGCGTACCGGCGGGCTCGGCCGCGCGCTCGCGCTGGATGAGCGCGGTCGCGGTGTCCCAGGTCGATCCGTCCTTCGCCATCGGCTGCCGCTGCGACGACCACTGCGGCGCCGAGAGCACCGCGAGGAGCGCCAGCCACAGGACCGCCGTCCGGCGCCACGGCAGGAACGTGAGGCCCAGGGTGATCGCGATCGCGACGAGCGGCGTCTCGAAGGTGAAGTAGCGGGCGTTGTAGAGCGGCCGGACGAGCACCGACGCGACGTAGATCGCGGCCGGGGGCAGCAGGATGATCGGCAGCGTGAGCTCGACCGCGGGCACCCGGTGTCGGAGTCGGGGGAGCGCCACCGCCGTGACCGCCCCGACGGCGATCGCGAGCCAGCCGACGAACGCCATCGACTTCGACCCCATGAAGAACTGCAGGACGAAGACCGGCTTGAGGATGCCGGTGCCCCAGCCCATCTTGCCCATGAAGTACAGCTGCTTGGCGGCCTCGCCCGACGTCAGGTGCACGAACGGCAGCAGCAGGACGCCGACGAGCGCGGTCGGGACGAGCCACCACAGCGCTGCTCGCAGGTGCGGACGCCGACCCCCGGGGCCACCCCGCCGGACCACCCAGACCAGCAGCGTGAGTGCGTGCGCGGCGAGGATGAGCACCTCGTAGATGAACAGCAGGCCGCAGAGCAGCGCCACCGCGCCGTAGAGGACCCACCAGGCCCAGGCCCGGGGCCGTCGCTCGACGGTCCGCTGCACCGCGATGACGAAGACCAGGGTGAGGGTGACCGCGACGACCGCCGTGAAGGCGTACGACCGGCCCTCGATCCCCGCGGAGGTCACCCGCGGCAGGAGCAGGAAGACGATCCCGGCCACGATGCCGGCCCACCGGCCGGCGAGACGCGCGCCGAGCACGACGGTCAGGGCGGCGGCGACGCCGGTCGCGACCGCGCTCGGCAGGCGGAGCGAGAAGACCGAGTACGGGACGACCTCGAACCAGACGTGGAGCGCGGCGTAGTACAGCCCGTGCACGGCGTCCACGTTGTGGACCATGTGCCACAGCTCGGGGAGCGACCGACGCGCGGCGCTCATGGTGGCGGCCTCGTCCGCCCACGCCGCCGGGATCCAGGACCCGATGACGGCGACCACGAAGGCCGCGAAGCCGACCAGGACCGCCGCGGGCCAGACGCGGGGAGGCCGGGCGTCGAGCTCGGACCCGCGGCCGCGTGGTCGTTCCGCTGCCGCGTCGACGACGGTCGGCGCAGGTGAAGGCATGGCGGTCCCGTTCAGTTCGGTGCAGGGTGACCGGACAACGGTAGCAGTGGCACCGGTCCGGTCGGCCGTGACGCGGTGGTCAGAGGTCGGCGTGCAGCTGCCAGGTCTCCGAGGCGGCGTCGTTCCAGTCGAACATCCGCGCGCGGTCCGGTCCGGCGACCGCCAGCTGCGACGCGAGCAGCGGATCGTTCACCACCTGGTAGACGGCCTGCGCGAGCCGCTCCGCGTAGGAGTCGCGCGGGTCGCGGGCGACGGTCACGCCGGCGTCGGACGCGACCTCGCTCACGGCGGCGTCGTCGGAGTGGATCACGGGCGTGCCGAAGCTCATCGCCTCGATCACCGGCAGGCCGAAGCCCTCGGCCAGGCTGGGGAACACGAACACCGTCGCGCGGTCGTACGCCACGGCGAGGTCCGCGTCGTCGACCCGACCGAGGACCTTCACCCGGTCGCGGGCGAGTCCGGCGCGTTCCGCGGTGCCGTACACGTCGACGTCGCCCCACCCGTCGGGCCCGGCGATCACCAGCGGGACGTCCTGCGGGGCGTCCGGGTGTGCCATCGCGTCGATGAGGTGGGTGAGACCCTTGCGCGGCTCGAGCGTCCCCACGGCGAGGACGTAGCGCTCGGGGAGACCGAGCCGCTCGGCACGGAGATCGGCGTCGACCGGGGTCCTGAGCCGCCCGCTCGGGGCACCGCCGATCACCCGCAGCCGGTCGTCGAAGCGGTGGATCTCGTTGAGGGCCGACGCGACGGCGTGGGTCGGCACGACCACGGCGTCGGCGTACTTGTACGCGCGCTTGATCATCGCGCGGTGGAAGTGCACACCGCGGGGAGTCAGGGTCTCCGGGTGGGTCCACGGCACGGTGTCGTGCACCGTCACGACGGTCTGGCGGCCCGGGAACTGCACGCGGTCGTGCTTGACCAGCGGCGCGAGCACGCTCGGGGCGTGCACCATCTCCTTCGCGAGACCGCCGACCATCCCGCCCTGCCACGCGAGTGAGAGCTCGCGTCGGGGGAGCGCCAGGCGCTGCAGCTCCGAGAGTCCGGGCAGCAGCGTCTCGAGTCGACGGAGCTCGTCGTTCCCGACGGCGGAGACCACCGCGGCGACGTCACAGCCCTCCGGCGCGTTCGCGACGAGGTGGCGCGTGAGCTCCTCGGTGTAGCGGCCGATCCCACCGGGCACGGGGGCGACGACCTGGTCGACGACGACGTGGAGAGTGGTCATGCTGGCGTGCTCCTCGTCGTGGTCGTGGTGCCGTGACCCGGCTGGCTGACCCTACCAGGGGGGACGGGGAGGACACCGTGACGGACCGGCACGGGCGCCCGTCCGACGCGACCCGGTGACGGCCTGGAGGCTCCGCACCGGTCCGGTGCCGTGCCTCCAGGCCGTCTCCTGGTCGCGTCAGGTGCCGCGGCTCAGGCCTGCAGGGCGCCCGCCTGCACGGCGGCGTGCAGCGCCTCACGCCAGTCGCGCATGGGCGCGAGCCCGGCGCGCGACCAGGCGTCGTGGCCGAGCACGCTGTAGGCGGGCCGCGGCGCCGGCCGGACGAAGGCGGCACTGTCGGTGGGGAGCACCCGCTCGGGGTCGAGACCCACCTCCGTGTAGATGGCCCGGGTGAAGTCGTACCAGGAGCCCTGGCCGGCGTTCGTGCCGTGGTAGACGCCCGCCGGGGCGTCGCCGTCGACGAGCTCGACGATCCGCGCGGCGAGGTCGCCGGTCCAGGTGGGCTGCCCGACCTGGTCCGTGACGACGCTCACGGTGTCGTGCGACGCGGCGAGACGGAGCATCGTGGCCGCGAAGTTCGGCCCGTGCGCGCCGTAGATCCACGCCGTCCGGACCACGTACGAGGTGTCCGGGGCGATGTCGCGGACGAACGCCTCGCCAGCGGCCTTCGACCGGCCGTACGCGTTGATCGGGTCGGTCGGCGCGTCCTCCGCGTAGGGCGCCGTGCCGTTGCCGTCGAACACGTAGTCCGTCGACACGGTGAGGAGCTTCGCCCCGTGCCGGACCGTGGCCTCGGCGAGGAGCTTCGGCCCCGTGGCGTTGACGGCGTACGCGTCGTCCTCGTGGGTCTCGGCGTCGTCGACCTTCGTGTAGGCCGCGGAGTTGATGACGACGTCGTGCCCGGCGACGGCCGCGTCGACCGCGTCGGCGTCGGTGATGTCGAGGTCCGCGCGGCCGAGGGCCGTGACGTCACGTCCGGCGAGGGCGTGCTGGAGGTCCTGGCCGAGCATGCCGGCCGCCCCCGTGATGAGGTATCGCGTCATGGTGTCGTGGGTCCCGTCGGGGTCGGTCACGCCGCTCAGCTGAGCGCCGCACGCTCCTTGAGGGGCTCCCACCAGGCGCGGTTGTCGCGGTACCACTGCACGACCTCGGCGAGGCCCTGCTCGAACGGCACCTGCGGCTCGTAGCCGAGCTCCTCGCGGATCTTCGTGATGTCCACCGAGTAGCGGAGGTCGTGTCCGAGCCGGTCGGCGACGCGGTCGACGCTCGACCAGTCGTGGCCGGTGGCGTCGAGGAGCAGCTGCGTGAGCTCCTTGTTCGTCAGCTCCGTCCCGCCGCCGATGTTGTAGACCTCGCCGGCGCGGCCCTTGACGAGCACGAGCGCGATGCCGCGGCAGTGGTCGTCGACGTGCAGCCAGTCCCGGACGTTGTTGCCCTCGCCGTAGAGCGGGACGTGCTTGCCGTCGATGAGGTTCGTCACGAACAGCGGGATGACCTTCTCGGGGAAGTGGTACGGCCCGTAGTTGTTCGAGCAGCGCGTGATCGACAGGTTCATGCCGTGCGTGCGGTGGTAGCTGCGGGCGAGCAGGTCGCTGCCGGCCTTCGACGCCGAGTAGGGCGAGTTCGGCTCGAGCGGGCGGTCCTCGGCCCAGGAGCCCTCGCTGATGGAGCCGTAGACCTCGTCCGTGGAGACGTGCACGAACCGCTCGGTGCCGTGCCGGAGCGCGGCGTCGAGGAGGCGCTGCGTGCCGACGACGTTGGTCTCGACGAAGATGCCCGAGTCGCGGACGGACCGGTCGACGTGCGACTCGGCGGCGAAGTGGACGATCGCGTCGACCGTCGGGACGACCTCGTCGAGCTTCGCGGCGTCGCGGATGTCACCGTGCACGAACGTGTACCGCGGGGAGTCGGCGACGGGTGCCAGGTTGGCTTCGTTGCCCGAGTACGTCAGTGCGTCGTACACCACGACCTCGGCGCCCTCGAGGCCCGGGTAGGCGTCCTCGAGCGTTCGGCGGACGAAGTTCGAGCCGATGAAGCCGGCCCCTCCGGTGACGAGGATCTTCACTGGGGTCTCTTTCCTGTTGGTCGGGTCTCGATCGGTGCGGACGGTGTACGCGGCGAGGAGTCTACCGGCCCGTCCACGCGGGCCGCCGACAGCCGCCAGACCGCGACGACCGACCAGACGGCGGCGACGACGAACAGCAGGCCGGACAGTGCGATGGGCATGGTGCCGGCGACGGAGTCCCCGCCCATCCGCTCGAGCCCGGCCGCCGTCACGCGGAACTGCACGTTCTCCCACCCGCCGCGGTAGAGGACGCCGAGTCCGTACGTCCCGATCACGAGACCGGCCACCGCGGCCGTCCGCGCCAGACGCTGCCGGAGGAGCGGGCGGACGACGAGCGCCCGCCACGCGATCGCCTGCGCGGTGACGAGGGCGACGATCGCGATGAAGAGGAAGCGTCCCTGCAGCCCGTTGCCCTGGTGGGTCCCCAGGTAGTTCCGCCAGCTGTAGGCGAGGGTCGCGACGAGCACGAGCGCCGGCCAGAGCAGGAGCGTCGTCGTGAGGCCGCGTCCCGTTCCACGACGGGCGTACGCCCACGCGAGCACGGTCAGCGCGACGATCGTCATCGAGTCGACCAGAGCGGGCGGGAGGACCCACTGGTTGGCACCGAGGAGCCCCCAGAACGAGTTCGTGAGACCGTCCCACTGCCGGCCGGCGAAGGCCCCGGGGTTGGCGCCGCCCGACGGGTAGGGCACCACGGTGGTGGAGCCGCGGAGCGCGTCGGGGACCAGCGTGCCGCTGCGCACGAGGGTGCGGACCCACCACCAGCCGGTGGCGGCGAGCGGCAGGACGAGGACGACGGCCGCGTGGACGGTCCGGGACACGAGCGGCCGCCCGTGGGCGAGCAGCACGACGACGACCGCGAACGGGACGGCGACGAGGCCGAGCGCGGTGAGCGCCGACATCGCGGTGACGCTCACGGCGAGCCCCACGGTGGTCCACCAGGACCGGTCGCCCGTGAGCGTCCGGACGGCGAGCCACACCATCACGGCGCCGAACAGCACCATCGGGGCCCAGAGGGAGACCGCGGCGGTCACCTGCGCGAGCTGCGGCACGGCGAAGAGCAGGAGCGGAGCGACGAGCGCGGTCCGCGGCGAGCGGGTCGCGCGGCGCACGGTCGCCCAGACGAGGAGCGGCAGTGCGGCGACGACGACGACGTCGAGGAGGCGCAGCGCCAGGACCGCGGTGCCCCAGCTGTGCGAACCCCAGCCGATCGCCTTCAGCACGAGCGCCGCCACCAGGTAGTACGTCGGCGGGTGCTGGGACATCTGGTCGATCGCCGGCGAGTCACCGGGCACCTGGGCGAGCAGCGCGGACACCGTCGTCCGGTCGGCCGCCGCCACCGGGTGGTCGACGACCTGGCGGATCGCGGCGAGGTAGTGCATGTCGCCGGGGGGTGGCCAGCCGAGTCCGAGCGCGAGTCGGAAGGCGGCGTCCACGTGTGCGGGCTCGTCGGGCGCACCGAAGACGGGCGTCACGAACGCGAAGAGCAGCAGGAAGCCGACCCAGGCGGCGGTCACCGCGCCGATGGTCGTCCACTGGCGGCGGGCGGTCACGCGGCGACCCCCTCGGGATCGACAGCGGGGGTCGTGGCCGGGGTGGTCGTCGCGGCAGTCGGGGCGTTCCGTTCGGGTGCGGTGCTGCGCAGCCAGCGGACGAGGAGCACGCACGTCGCCACGAGCAGCAGTCCGGCGATCACCGTGAGCGTGATCGTCCAGCCGCCCGACAGCATGCCTGCGCGGTCGTACCGCTGCAGGTTCGCCTCGGTGATCCACCACGCGGCGTCGCGGCCGAACGCCCGGATCACGTAGACGAGTCCGTACGCGGCGATCGCGCACGCGGCGATCGCCATGCCCACCGCGAGCCGGGTCCGGCCCCGAGCGGTGATCGCGACGCGCGGCCAGGCCAGGGCGCTGAGGGCGATGAGCGCGAGGAGCGTCGGGTAGTAGTAGCGCCCCTGTGTGCCGGCGACGATGGTGTTCCGGACGTAGCCGCCCCAGCCGCTCTGCATGTGCAGCGCGATGAGGATGACCGGGTAGGAGGCCAGCACGAGCGCCGGGCGCAGGGACGGTCCGCGGCGGAAGGCCCAGAAGACGATGCCCGCGAGCGAGAGCACGGTGAGCGCGTCGATGAGGAACTGCGCGATCTGGAACTGGGCGAGACTGCCCACGCTGCCCCAGAAGGTGCGGGTGACGCCGTTCCAGTAGTCGCGGAGGAAGACCTCGGGCGATGCTGCGGTGCCGTCCGGGAAGGGCTTGTCCGGCCGCGCGTACTTCGCCATGCCGTCGGGCTGGATCTGCCGGTACACGATGAGGTTGTGCAGCCACCACCACGCGCCGACCAGGGCCGCGAGCGCGAGGGTGCCGAACGCACGGAGACCGTTCCGGAGCACGACGCCGCGGTGGAGGCCCGCGGTGAACACCGCGATGCCGACGAAGGGGATCGCCGGCAGCGCCGTGCCCTTCACGAGCAGCATCGCCCCGAGCGCGATCGCGATGCCCACGAGCAGCCGCTTCCGGTGGTCCCCGGTCAGCAGGCGGGTCACGAGGTACACGAGGATGCCGGAGAGCGGCAGCATGAGCGCGTCGTTCGTCACCGAGGCGCCGATCGCGGCGAGCTCCGGGACGGCGAGGACCGCCGCGCCGCCGAGCACGGCCGCCCGCGGGGACCGCGTGAGCCGCCGGACCGTGGCCCAGGCGAGCAGCGGCAGCGGCAGCGCGAGCACGGCGTCGAAGAGGCGGAGCGCGAGCACGGCGTGGTCCCAGCGGAGGTCCTCGAAGTGGACGAGGTGCAGGACGCCGGCGGCGAGGAAGTAGTAGGTCGGCGGGTGCTGCGTCATCTGGTCGACGCTGCCGACGTTGTTGCCCGGGTACTCCTGCAGGAGCTGACCCCACGTCGGGTGCACCGCCGCTGGTTCCCGCAGGTTGTCGTGCTGGGTCGCCTCGGTCGCGTTCAGGTACGGCAGCGTGCCGGGCGGGGCCCAACCGTCGCCGATCGCGACGTGGACGACGGCGTCCATGTGCGTCGGTTCGTCCGGGGCCTTGTACGTGGTGGTCCCGATCGCCCAGACCGCCAGCACGGCGGCGAACGCGACCGTGATCGCGGTGACCACGATGCGTTCGGCACGCCCCACCCGCGGTGTCCGAGCGCCCCGGTCAGTCACCGTAGCGCTGCAGTTTCTGCAGGTCGAGCTGTTCCTCGGCCAGCGTCCGGTTGAGCCGGGTGAGGTCCGCCACGACGCCGATCACCACCGCGAGCACGGCCGTGATGAGCAGGACCACACCGAGGATGATCGACTGGAGGTGGTTCCCGGGGGTGTGCATCCAGAGGAGCACGAGGTAGCGGACGAGCGGCCAGAGCCCCAGTGCCCCGAGGACCGCGGCGACCCACGCGAACAACGCCATGGGTCGGTACATGAGGTAGACCCGGGCGATCGCCGAACCGGACTGGAACATGTGCTGGAAGATGTTGCTGAACAGCCGGGACTCGCGCGTCTTCGGGTTCGTCGTGATCGGCACCGAGGCGATAGCGAGGCGCTTGTACCCGGCCTGCACGATGGTCTCCATGCAGTAGCTGAAGCGCGTCACGATGTTGAGTCGGATCAGGGAGTACTTCGAGTACGCGCGGAACCCGCTCGCGGCGTCGGGGAGGTCGAGGCCGGCCGCCCGCGAGGCCACCCAGGACCCGAAGCGCTGCATGAGCTTCTTGAACCCGGAGAAGTGCTCGATCGTGCGCGTCTGGCGGTCGCCGATGACGATCTCCGCCTCCTTCCGGAGGATCGGCTGCACGAGCTCGGCGATCTGGGCCTGCGGGTACTGGTTGTCGCCGTCGGTGTTGACCACGATGTCGGCGCCGTGCAGGAGCGCGTAGTCGACGCCGTCGCGGAACGACCGGGCGAGGCCCATGTTCGTGGTGTGGTGCACGAAGTGCTTGACGCCGTGCTCCTTCGCGACCTCGACGGTGCGGTCCGTGCTGCCGTCGTCGATGACGAGGATCTCGATCTCGTCGATGCCCTCGATCTCCCGCGGGATGGAGTCGATGACGCTGGCGAGGGTGTTCTCCTCGTTGAGGCAGGGGATCTGGACGAACAACTTCACGGGGATGCAGGTCTCGTTTCGATGGCTGACGGGAGCGCGAGGCCTCAACAGCCTAATGCGAACGGGCGTGCAGGTCGCGAAACGTGGTGTACCAGCCGGCTTGCTAGGCTGCCGTGGTGCAGATCCGCGAACTCAAGATCCCCGGCGCGTGGGAGTTCACGCCCGTGCAGCACGGCGACGCACGAGGAGCGTTCCTCGAGGCCTACCGCGCCGACGTCCTCGAGGAGACGGTGGGCCACCCGCTCGACCTCCGCCAGGTGAACATGTCGATCTCCTCGGCCGGTGTCGCCCGGGGCATCCACTACGCCCTCGTCGCCCCGAGCCAGGCGAAGTACGTCACCGCCGTCCGCGGCGCGTTCATCGACTACATCGTCGACATCCGCGTCGGCTCGCCGACGTTCGGGCAGTGGGACTCGGTGCGGATCGACGACGTCGACCGCAAGGCCGTCTACCTCTCCGAGGGCCTCGGCCACGCGATCGTCGCACTCGAGGACCGCTCGACGGTGAACTACCTGGTGAGCGCGCACTACGACCCGCAGCGCGAGAAGGGGATCACGATCCTCGACCCGACGGTCGGGCTCGAGCTGCCCGAGGGCCTCGGCGAGCCCGTGCTGTCCGAGAAGGACACGACGGCGCCGACGCTCGAGCAGGCCGCCGAGCAGGGGCTGCTGCCGACCTACGAGGAAGCGGTGGCGTACACCGAGTCCCTCCGGACGAAGAAGTAAGGGACTCGACGTGAAGGGCATCATCCTCGCCGGCGGCTCCGGCACCCGGCTCTGGCCGATCACCAAGGGCATCAGCAAGCAGCTCATGCCGATCTACGACAAGCCGATGGTCTACTACCCGCTGTCGACGCTCATGATGGCCGGCATCCGCGAGGTGCTGGTGATCACGACGCCGGAGTACAACGAGCAGTTCAAGGCCCTCCTCGGCGACGGCTCCGCGCTCGGCATGGACATCCAGTACGCGGTGCAGCCGAGCCCGGACGGCCTCGCGCAGGCGTTCGTCATCGGCGAGGACTTCATCGGCGACGACAGCGTCGCGCTCGTCCTCGGCGACAACATCTTCCACGGCACGGGCCTCGGCACGAACCTCCGGAAGAACACCGAGGTGCAGGGCGCCACGATCTTCGCGTACCACGTGGCCGACCCGACCGCGTACGGCGTGGTGGAGTTCGACGACGACTTCACGGCCGTCTCCATCGAGGAGAAGCCGACCGAGCCGAAGTCGAACTACGCGGTGCCCGGTCTGTACTTCTACGACAACGAGGTCATCGAGATCGCCAAGACGATCGAGCCGAGCGCGCGTGGCGAGCTCGAGATCTCGACCGTGAACGAGCGCTACCTCGACGCGGGGAAGCTCGGCGTGCAGGTCCTCGACCGCGGCACCGCCTGGCTCGACACCGGCACGTTCGAGTCGATGATGCAGGCCTCCGAGTACGTCAAGGTGATCGAGGACCGGCAGGGCTTCAAGATCGGCTGCATCGAGGAGATCGCCTGGCGCAACGGTTGGATCGACGACGCGCAGCTCGCCGAGCTCGCCGCGCCGCTCGTCAAGGGCGGGTACGGCGTGTACCTGCAGCGCCTCCTCGACGCCTGACCCGGACCGTGGGCCTCTTCCGGCGGAAGCGTCGCGCTGACGGCGCGGTCGTCGACGTCGGCCAGGAGGCCCGTGGTGCCTCCGGGACGTCGACCGACGACGTGCGCGTGACCGGCTGGGACGGCGACCTCCCGTCCCTGGACACGCCGGTGACGGTGCTCGTCACGACGCGCTCCGACCGGCACGCCGAGGTGCCCCGGCTGGTCGCGGCTGCCCGTGACGCCTTCGGTGCCGACGTGGACGTGCGTGCGGTGTCCTACGTGGCCGACGCGTCGCCCCGGGACGGCTCCGACCCGGCGCAGCCGTGGGGACGCCGTGGTCACGTGGACGGGCTCGGGTCGGCGATCAACGCCGGACTCGCGGCGGGCGTCGGGCGGACGCTCGTGCTCGTCGACACCTCCGTCGAGGTCGGGCCCGAGGCGTTGCGAGCGCTCGCACACGACGTCGACCGACCGACCCAGGCCGCCGTCCGGACCGCTGACGGTGTCCATCGGGCCGGAGCACGGCTCGTCCGACCGGGCGCGCTGCCGTGGTCGGACGACCGTGCCGCACCGCCGGACGACGTCGTCCTCGGGGCGGACCAACCGGTGGTCTCGATACCGCAGGGCGCCGTGGTCCCCGCACCGTGCCTCCCGGACGAACGGACCACGCTGACGGCGTGGACCGCCGACGCGGCCGCAGCCGCGCGAACGACCGTGCGCACCCGTGCCGTCGGACCGGTCGTCCGGACGGTCGAGCCGGGTCGCACCGTCGACGCCGCCGTGGTGGACGTCGTCGCGTCGTGGCGTGACCGCCCGGCGGACGGCGCAGGGTCCGGGGTGGTCGCCGGGCTGCCGCTCCCGCCGTGGGGTGCCCGGCCCGTGTCGCCGGTCGTCCGGTCACGGGTGCGGGCCGACCGGCTGTCGTGGTCCGTCAAGATCGCCGCCCCGGCCGGCCCCGAGGGCGACGGCTGGGGCGACGTGCACTTCGCCGCCGAGCTCGCGGCCGCACTCGAGCGGCTCGGGCAGGACGTCCGGGTCGACCGGCGTGACGCCCACGTGCGGGACGACGACGGCGACGACGACGTGACGCTCGTCGTGCGCGGCCTCGACCGCGTGCCACCGAACCCCGCGTCCGTGAACCTGCTCTGGGTCATCAGCCACCCCGACGACGTCACGGACACCGAGCTGCGGACGTTCGACCGGGCGTTCGCGGCCGGACCGACGTGGGCGGCCGAGGCCTCCGCGCGCAGCGGCGTGCCGGTCGAGCCGCTCCTGCAGGCGACCGACCCGTCGGTCTTCCACCCGGGGACCCGCTCCGCGACCGGCGCCGATGCCGGCCGCGTGGTGTTCGTCGGGTCGACGCGGGGGACCGAGCGCCCGATCGTCACCGGTGCCGTGTCGGTCGGGGCCGACCTCCGGGTGCACGGACCGGGCTGGGCAGCCGTCCTGCCGCCGTCCCTCCTGGGCGAGCCGGCGTTGTCGCGCGCGGAGGTCGCGGCTGCCTACGCCTCGGCGCGGGTGGTCCTCAACGACCACTGGCCGGACATGGCGGCCGGTGGGTTCGTGTCGAACCGGGTGTTCGACGTCCTCGCGGCGGGCGGCGTCGTCGTGACCGATCCGGTCGCGGGGCTCGAGGACGTGCTCGACGTGCCGACCCTGGCCGTCGCCCGCTCCCGGGACGGACTCGCGGCCCTGCTCGACCCGGCACACCCGTGGCCGTCCGCGGGCGAGCGCGCCGAGATCGCCGCGCGCATCGCCGCGAACCACTCGTTCGACGCCCGCGCCGGCTTGCTGCTCGACGCCGCCCGCGCCGAGCGTGCACGGCTGCTCCGCTGACGCGCTCGCGCGCGGTCCGCGGAGCGGGCGACCCGGCGGGCGCTACTTGCGCGTGACCCAGCGCGCCCGGGCGGACAGACCCGCGCGGAGTGCGATACGGAGCGGCCACAGCCACCAGGCGCGGTACTTGCGGGACAGGTAGCGGTAGGCGCTGCGGTGGTGCTCGATCTCCATGCGGCGCCGGTTCGACGACGTCGAGTGCGCCCCGGTGTGCGTGACGACGGCCGACGGCACGTACACGTTCGTGCGACCGGCGCGTCCGACACGCTGCCCGAGGTCGACGTCCTCGAAGTACATGAAGTACGACTCGTCGAACCCGCCGAGCTGCCGGAACAGCGACGTGCGGATGAGGAAGCACGCGCCCGACAGCCATCCGGCCTCGCGCTCGACGACCTGGGTCGTGGACCAGTACCGCTGGCTCCACGGGTTCGCCGGCCAGAACCGCGAGAACGCCGCGTGTCCGAGGCCGGTCCGGAGCGACGGCAGCTGCCGCGCCGACGGGTAGGTCTCGCCCTGGTCGTCGAGGATCCGCGGGCCGAAGGCGCCACCGTCGGGGAGCCGGTCGGCTGCCCGGACGAGTTCGTCGATCGACCCGGGGCCGAGCACGACGTCGGGGTTCGTGACGAGCAGGAAGTCCGGGCGGACGTCGGGCAGGACGTCGTCGAGGGCGGTCAGCGCCGCGTCGATGCCGCCGCCGTACCCCCGGTTCCCGCCCGAGGACACCACCGTGGCGCCGTACGACTCGCCGATCGCCCGGAGCGCGTCGAGGTCGGCGGACCCGTTGTCGGCGATCACCACCGCGACCGGGGTCGACGAGGCGTCGGCGACGCTCGCGAGGAACGGTCGGATGGTCTCGCCCGTGTTGTACGTGACGGTGAGGACGGCCACGCGTGGCGACGCGGTCACCGGGTGCCTCCCGTGCGCGCGCCGGCGGCCGGGGCGTGCACGTCGGCGTACGCCCGGACGTGGACGGCCGCGGTGGCGTCCCACGTGAAGTCGTCGGCCCGACGGAGCGCGGCCGCGCGGTGCCTCGCGATGCGGTCCGGGTCGTCGAGGAGCGCCGTGATCGTCGTCGCGATCGCCTCGGCGTCGGGCTCGGTGTACACCGCCGCGTCACCGCCGACCTCGGGCAGCGACAGACGCGGGGTGGTGACCACGCAGGCACCGGACGCCATCGCCTCGACCACGGGCAGCCCGAAGCCCTCGCCGAGGGACGGGTAGACGACGAGCTCTGCGCCGCCGAGGAAGCCGGCGAGGTCCTCGAGGGGGAGGTAGCCGGCCTCGACCACGTGGTCGTCGTCCTGGAGGGCGTCGAGGCGTGCGGTCGCGGACTCGTCCCAGCCCCGCGCTCCGGACAGCACGAGCCACGGGGTGTCGGATCCGGTCACCGCGCGGGCCTGCCGGACCGCTGCGTACGCGTCGAGCAGGGCCGGCACGTTCTTGCGCGGTTCGATCGTGCCGAGGAACGCGATCCACGGCGCGCCCTCGGGGAGCGTCGCGGCGATCCGGGCGTCCTCGACCTCGGCCGTCGAGGGCTCGTGGAAGACGGCCCGGTCGACGCCGAGCGGCGCCACCCGGACGTCGGCGCGGATGCCCGTCACGACCCGTGCGGCCTCGGATGCGGTCGCCGCGCTCGGCACGACGACGACCGGTCGGCTGCGGAGCGACCGACGGCTCCACCAGGTGAAGAACGTGCGCTTCGTCCGCGAGTGCCACTCCGGGTTCGAGAAGAAGGTGGCGTCGTGCAGGGTCACGACCGAGCCCCCGCGCCAGGCGAACGGGAACGTGTAGTGCGGCGAGTGGAGCACGTCGGCGTGCAGTCGACGTGCGAGCAACGGCAGCCCGGTCTGCTCCCAGACGAAGCGCAGCGGCACCGAACGGGTCCACCGCGGTGCGGCGTGCACGGTGACGGACGGCGCGAGGGCGGCGAAGTGCTGGACGTGCTCCGGTCGGACGACCAGGTGCACGTCGAGGTCGGGCGTGGCGAGGTGCGAGACGAGGCCCTCGACGTAGCGACCGACGCCGCCCAGCGCTGCCGGTACGGCCGTCCCGTCGATCAGGACGGTGGTGTGCGGCACGCGAGGATCCTTCCGGCCGGGGCCGTCGACGGGGGAGCGACCAGGATAGCGCCCGCGGCTCATGCTCCGGGGTCCACGGACCGGCGCGGCACACTCGCGCGACGGTCCTCGGTCAGGCGACGTGCCAGGTGCCGGGGGAGGTGCCCTGCGACGTCGGCCAACGCTGCCAGGACGAGCCGTGCCTCCCGGCGGTCCCGCGCGGACGCGAGGCCGCGCAGCCCGCGTACCGCTGTGCGGACCGCTGCTCGGCAGATCGTCGACCACGGCGCGTGCCAGAGCGCGACGACGAGTCGGTTCCGCGCGTTGCGGAAGACGAAGAGGTCGCTCCGGACGCCGGACGACGCGGAGTGGTCGTGCTCGACGACGGCGTCCGCGGCGTGCTCGACGCGCCACCCGCGGCGGCGGAGCCGCCAGGCGAGCTCGGTGTCCTCGTAGTACATGAAGAGCGACTCGTCGAGCAGCCCGACGTCGTCGAGCGCGCTCCGCCGAAGCGCGCTCGCGCCACCGGAGAAGCCGAAGACGTCGACGTCGGCGCGGTGGTCGGCGGCGGCGAACCAGTCGCGGTCCCGGCCGTTGCCGTCGCGGTCGACGCGCACGCCGGTGGAGTTGAGGCGCACCTCGCCGTCCGGCGCCGGTGTCCACCGGTGGCCGGCGTGGTCGTGCAGCACGCGCTGGTCGGGTGCGGGCACGGCACCGGCCGGGAGGCGCGACCAGCGTCCGGCGAGGAGGATGCGGCCCGTCACGGCGGCGGTGTCGGGCGCGGCGCGCGCCAGGTGGTCGCGGAGCGCCGCGACGAACCCCGGCGCGGGTTCGGCGTCGTTGTTGAGGAGGACGACGACGTCGGCGTCGGTCGCGCGGATGCCCGCGTTCGCGCCGGCCGCGAAGCCGTCGTTGTGGTCGCGGGCCACCATCGTCACGTCCGGCAGCGCCGCCCGCAGCACGGCGACGGAGTCGTCCGAGGAGCCGTTGTCCACGACCACGACCTGCGCGTCGGCGGTCGGGTCGTCGAGCACGGCGCGGGCGGCACGCGCGGTCAGGTCGGCACGTTCCCAGTTGACGATGACGACCGCGGTCCGCGTGCCGTCGCGCGGCACGGAGGGTCCGGGCACGTTCAGAGCTCTTCGAGCGAGGGCTTCGCGTAGACGGTGCCGACGGCGTCGCCGAACGAGGGCACCTCGAACGAGTCGCACTCGGGCAGGTCGTGCAGGTGCCGTCCGGCGGAGTCCATCATCGAGACGTTGATGAAGTACTTGCCGGTCCCGAAGTTCGTGTCGGCGATCTTCAGCCGGAGCTTCCGTCGGCCGTGCAGCGGCTCGAGGTGGACCCCCATGATGCCCGTCGTCGTGCCGTAGACGACCTGACCCGCGGTGTTGTTGATCTGCACCGCGGCCTCCCAGTCGGTGACGCCGTCGAGGTGCTCGAACTCCATGTCGACGACGAGGTCGTCGCCGGGGGTGACGGGGGCGCGGTGCTCCTTGCCCTCGGCGGTGACGGTGGCGCCGAGCACGGTGCCGCGGCCGACCGCCACGTCGGCGCTCAGCTCGCCCGACCGGCGCTCCTCGAGCACGTCGCGGAACTTGCTGACCGCCTGCACCGCATCGCCGTCGTGCAGGACCTTGCCCTTGTTGAGGAGGACCACACGGTCGCACATCTCCTGCACCTGGCTCAGGGAGTGCGTGACGATGATGATCGTCTTGCCCTGCTCCTGGAACGAGCGGATGCGGTCGAGGCACTTGCGCTGGAACGCCTCGTCGCCGACCGCGAGCACCTCGTCGACGAGCAGCACGTCGGGGTCGGTGTGCACGGCCACGGCGAACGCGAGTCGCACGTACATGCCGGAGCTGTAGAACTTCACCTGGGTGTCGATGAAGTCGCCGATGCCGGAGAACGCGAGGATGTCGTCGAACCGCGCCTCGGTCTCCTTGCGGCTCAGGCCGAGCAGGGACGCGTTGAGGTAGACGTTCTCGCGGCCGGACAGGTCCGGGTGGAACCCGGCGCCGAGCTCGAGCAGGGCGGCGAGGCGACCGCGGCGGGACACCGTGCCGGAGGTCGGCTGGATGATGCCGCCGATCGCCTTGAGCAGCGTCGACTTGCCGGAGCCGTTCTGGCCGATGAGCCCGACGGTCGACCCGGCCTGGATCGTGACGCTGACGTCGTCGAGCGCCCAGAAGTCCTGGCGGTGCTTCCGGCCGGCGCGGCCGAGCGTGACGATGCGCTCGCGGATGGTGTTGTCCTTGCGGACGGTGAAGCGCTTCCGGACGTGGTCGATGACGATGACGTCCGGGCGTGCTGCGGACCGGGTCGTGGTCGACGGGGTGACGGGCGTGCTGATGGCCATGGTCTAGAGCTCCTGCGCGAAGTTGCCCTGCAGCCGGGAGAACACCCGCTGCGCGCCGAGGAGGCAGGCGACGCCGATGACGAAGGCGATGCCGAGACGGAGCATGAGGTGCTCCGGGTAGACGACGTCCTTCGGGTCGTGCAGCCAGATGGCGTTCTGCATCCCGAGGACGGACAGCGTGAGGGGGTTGTTCGTGTAGACGGCGAGGATCCAGTCGACCTTGAGCCGCTCCACGACCATCGCGTACGAGTAGACGATCGGCGATGCCCAGAGCAGCACCATGAGCCCGACGTCGATGACGAACTGCACGTCGCGCAGGTAGACGTTGAGCGCTGCGAGGACGAGCCCGATGGCCGCGCCGTAGACGAGGATCACGAGCAGCGACGGGATGAGGTAGACGAGTCCCTCGTGCCACGGGAACACCCCGATGACGAGGGTCGCCGCGATGAGGATGGCGAACTGGATGACGTAGTTCACCAGGGCGGCGCCCACGCTCGCGAGCGGGAACACCTCGCGCGGGACGTAGACCTTCTTGATGAGGCCCGAGTTGCCGACGATCGACCCGGTCGACCCGGCGACGATCTCGCTGAAGAGCGTGTAGGCGCTGAGGCCCGTGAAGACGTAGATCGCGAAGTTGTCGATGCCCTTGGCCGCGCCGAGGATCTGCCCCATGACGAAGTAGTAGATGAGGAGCTGCGTCAGCGGCCGGACCAGCGTCCACACGAAGCCGAGCGCCGAGTCCTTGTACCGCGCCTTGAGGTCGCGCCGGACGAGCATGCCGAGCATCTCGCGCTGCCGGAAGACGTCGCGCAACTCGCGCCACGTCCCTCGGATCGCACTCGTCGGAGCACCGACGACGACGAGGGGCTCCTGCGCGAGCGCAGCCATGCGGTTGTGATCGACCATGCGTCTCTTCGTTCGTGGGGGCAGGACCGGGACAGCATACTCGGCGCCCCTCCCGGGCCGGCTGGAGCGGCAGGGGACCCGGACCGTGCGTGCGCTGGACTGCACGACGACTGTCGTGCACCCCGTGCGGGGGTGATTCCGGTCGGAACCAACCCTCAACCTTCACTTTCGGGTTACCGTGGGCGCAACCCGGACCCTTGTCAACATCCACAGGACGGCCCGTCAGCATGCTCTTCGCTCCACGGCCGATCGCTGCGTTCGCGGTGGTCGGCGCGCTCACCTTCCTCGCGGCCGGGTGTTCCGCCGGCGACGGCGACCCGGCTCCCTCCGCGTCCTCGACGGCCTCGGCGACCACGTCGTCGAGCCCGACGGCGACCGCCCCCAGCACCGACGGCAGTGCCTCGGCGGCCCCGGCGGACGACGCGACGTCCGGCGTCGGCGGCGGCACCGGCTCCGACGACGGCGGCGGCGGCGCATCCGACGACGACACCCCCGGCGCGTTCCCGGGCTCGGGGGAGACCGCGCAGCCGGACACCGACCCGGCCGACTTCCCGGCGATCGCGGTCGTCACGTTCGCGGGTTGGGACGCCGCGAGCCGGACGCTGCAGGCCGGCGGCCTCGTCTCCGGCACGACGAACGCCTCGGGCACGTGCACCTTCACCGCGACGAAGGGCGGCACGACCCGCACCGCCACGAGCTCCGCGCAGTCCAGCCCGAGCGCGGTCAACTGCGCGCAGGTGTCCTTCCCGGCCGCGAAGGTGTCCTCGGGCACCTGGTCGATCACACTCCAGTACTCGGTCGGGTCGAAGTCGACCACGTCCGACCCGATGACGGCGGAGGTGCCGTGATGCAGACCACCCGACCCCGCCGACGTCCCCTGCGGACCTCGCTCGCGATGGTCGCCGCGCTCGCGGTGGCCGTGACCGGGCTCACGTTCGGCACCGTGCTCGCGGAGCAGACCACGACCGAGACCGCATCGGCGGCGACCGCAAGCGCGTTCGACCCGGGCAACATCATCTCGGACGCGAACTTCTACAACGGGTCCGCGATGTCCGCGTCCGGCGTGCAGTCGTTCCTCAACAGCGTCGCGCCGAACTGCCGGCAGCAGTCCGGGGCGCCGAAGTGCCTGAAGGACTTCACGCAGAACGTCCCCGCGATCAAGGCCGTGGCCGGACGCTGCGCCGCGATCGCCGGCGGGACCAAGAGCGGCTCGACGATCATCGCGCAGGTCGGTGCGGCGTGCGGCATCAGCCAGAAGGCGCTCCTCGTCCTGCTGCAGAAGGAGCAGGGCATCGTCGCGACCAGTGCCCCGACGAACTGGATGTACCAGCACGCCACGGGCTTCGCCTGCCCGGACACCGCGCCGTGCGACCCGGCCTACCGCGGGTTCGCGCAGCAGGTCTACGCGGCGGCGCTGCAGTTCAAGCGCTACCAGGCCTCGCCGACGTACTGGGCGTACCAGGCCGGCCGGAACAACTCGATCCTGCTCAACCCGAACGCTGCGTGCGGCCGCAAGACCGTCTACATCAAGAACCAGGCGACGGCCGGGCTGTACATCTACACGCCGTACACGCCGAACACCGCCGCGATGAACAACCTCTACGGCTCCGGTGACGCCTGCTCCGCCTACGGCAACCGCAACTTCTGGCGCATGTACACGGACTGGTTCGGCTCGCCCACGGGTGGATCGTCGCCCTACGGCAACGTCGACTCGGTGACGGTCTCGTCGACCTCGCTGACCGTCTCCGGGTGGGCCGTCGACCCCGACGTGCTCACGAAGGCGCTCCGCGTGGCGTTCTACGTGGACGGCGTCGGCAAGCGCACCGTGACGGGCGACATCGCCCGCTCCGACCTGGCCGGGTCCCTCGGCGCCGGCAACACGAAGCACGGCTTCTCGACGACCCTGACCGGCATGAGCCAGGGCTCGCACTCGGTCTGCGTCTACGCGATCAACCAGGGCGCCGGTTCGAACACGATGCTCGGCTGCACGCCGTTCACCGTCACGAGCGCACCGCCGAAGGGCGTCCTCGACACCGCGAAGGGCGGGACCGGGACGATCGCGCTCAGCGGGTGGGTGCTCGACCCCGACTCCTCGAAGCCCGCGCCGTACCGCGTGCAGATCGACGGGAAGCAGGTCGTGAACGCGACCGCGAACGTCGTCCGGAACGACGTCGCCAAGGTCTACAAGGGCGTCGGGTCGACCGTGGGCTTCTCCACCACCGTCAAGAACGTGACGCCCGGCTCCCGCGTCGTCACGCTGTGGACGCAGGACAAGCCCGGCACCAGCTGGACGAAGGTCGCCACGAAGACCGCGACCGTCACGATGCCGACGACCGGTCCGACCGGGAAGACCGGCACGGTGAAGGCCCGGCTCGACCAGGCCACGCCCGCCGTCGGCAAGGTCACGGTCAAGGGCTGGGCCTTCGATCCCGACGTCTACGACCGGGTGCCCTACCGGGTCCTCGTCGACGGCAAGGTCGCGCAGACCGGCACCGCGAACGGCCGCCGCGCCGACGTCGAGAAGGTGTACCCGGGCTGGGGGCCGAACGTGGGTGTCCAGACGACCCTGACCGGCGTCGCGGCGGGCAAGCACACCGTCGCCCTGCAGGCGATGGACCGGCCGAGCGGCAAGTGGGTCGCCGTCGGGTCGAAGTCCGTGACGGTGCCCGCGGTGGCCGGAGCCACGGGCAAGACCGGGCCGGTCTACGGCGCGTACGACGTCGCGCGCGGCGGGAAGGGCACCATCACGGTCTCCGGCTGGGCGATCGACCCTGACACGGTGAACCCGGTGACCTACCGCGTCGACGTCGACGGGAAGACGGTGCACACCGCCCTCGCGTCCGGCACCCGGAAGGACGTCGAGCGCGCGCACCCGGGGTACGGGTCCGACGTCGGGCTGTCGGTGACCCTCACCGGACAGAAGGCCGGCCGGCACACCGTCGCCCTGTGGTTCCAGGACCTGCCGAGCGGCGCCTGGAAGCAGGCGGGGAGCAAGACCGCGACCGTCTCCTGACGAACGCCGGTGACGGACGGGAGGCGCGGTGCCAGCGGGCACCGCGCCTCCCGTCCGTCGCGTCGTGTCGTGATCGTCTGGTCGCGTCGCGTCGCGTCGCGTCAGCGGCGGAGCGCGCGGCGCGCGACCCGTCCCGCCCCGTGGAGCAGGCGGTACTCGAGGGACCGCGTCAGGGCGTCGTACCGGAGCGCGATCGCGTCGCGCTCCGCCTCGGCCGAGCGGCGAGCCGCGTCGAAGCCGGCGATCGCGTTCTCCGACACGATCAGACGCCGGTTGATGTCGTCGACCCCGGCACGGTGCACGTCGCGCTCGGCCGCGGTCGCCCGGAGTTCCTCGCGGAGCGCCGTGATCCAGCGGAGGGTCGCCGACCGCTGCCCCCGTCGTCCGCGGGCGGCCTCGACGGCGGCGTCGAGGGTCGGTCCGACCTGCTCGGCGCGGGCGGTGAAGGTGTGCCGGTCGAGCACGACGTCGCGGAGCCGCCCCACGAGCGACCGGCGCTCGTCCGCGGGCATCGCCAGCGCGGCCTCGAGCGACGCCGCGTCGTCGTACACCGGGACGTCCTCGAGTCCGAGTTCGTCGAGCCCGAGCGCGCAGTCGGTGACGGGCAGCGCACCCGCTGCGAGCGACTCGAACAGCCGTGAGTTCAGCGTCCCGTACTCGGCGGCGGGCGCGATGACGTCGTCGACGACGAACGCGGCCGCCCGGTAGACCTCCGGCAGGGCGAAGTAGGAGACCGCTGGCCTGAGCTCGACCCCGGGGGCGGGCGTCAGCAGGTCGGCGTTCGCCGCGAACCAGACGACGGGCTCGGCCGGGCGGACGGCCTCGAGCACGTCCTGCGCCCGGCGTCGCACACCCCAGAAGTTGACCGTGGTGACGGCGCGCCCGCTCCTCGCGGACTCGTCACCCGTGCTGAAGAGGTCGGGGTCGGCGGCGATCGGCACGACCTCGACCGGGCCGCTGCGGTGCGCTGCGACGGCGTCCCGGGCGATCGCCGACGACGTCCACACCACGTCGAACTCGTCGAGGTAGGGGAGTGCGGCCCACTGCGCCGTCCAGTTCCGGACCCAGGCGACGAGCGCCGTGCTCGCCGGGACGAGCCCCGGTACGAAGGACTCGATCATGCTGACGAGCACGGAGGTGTCCTCGGGCACCTCCTCGGTCCACCGCTCGACGGGCCAGAGCGCGACGCCCCAGCCGTCCGCCCGGAGCGCCCGCGCCAGGCCGAGCGCCACGTAGAGGTCGCCCTTGCCCTCGGTCGGGTCAGCGGTCGACACCGCGAAGCGGACCGTGCCGCGCGGTCCCTCGGCGTGCGCACCGGCCGCGATCGCGGTGTACTCGGCCTCCAGCGGGGAACGGGCGGGGGCGGCGGGGATGGCGTGCGTCGTCACCTGCGACATTGTGCACGAACGACGGCGCGACGTCGGCGATCGCCACGGTCGGCCTTGTAGGGTGTCCTCGGCCGTCGGCAGCCCTGGGTTGCCGTTGACACGAGCACGCCTCGGTGCGTGCGAACAGCTGGAGGAACCGCGTGAGCGAGCGCAAGGCCGGAGTCGTCTCCGTCGTCCTGGTCAACTACAAGGGCACGGACGACACCCTCACGAGCATCGCGGAACTGCGGAAGCAGGACTGGCCGCAGGACAAGCTCGAGGTCATCGTCGTCGAGAACGGGTCCGGGCCGGAGCACCTCGGCCGCCTCAAGGCATCGGACCTCGACTTCACCCTCGTCGACGCGAACGCCAACCTCGGCTTCACGGGCGGCTGCAACCTCGGTGTCGCGAAGTCCTCCGGCGAGGTCGTGGCGTTCCTCAACAACGACGCCCGCCCCGACGTCGGCTGGGTGCGCGAGGCGATGGCGACGTTCGCCTCGGGCGCGGACATCGGTGCCGTGGCGTCGAAGGTCCTCGACTGGGAGGGCGTGAACGTCGACTTCACCGAGGCCGCGATGACCTGGTACGGCATGGGCTACAAGCCCTTCGCCGGGTCGCCCGACACCGGTCGGTGGGAGAGCGAGACCGACGTCCTCTTCGGCACCGGCGCCGCGATGTTCATCCGCGCGGAACTCTTCGAGCAGCTCGGCGGGTTCGACGATCGCTACTTCATGTTCTACGAGGACGTCGACCTCGGGTGGCGGCTCAACCTCCTCGGGTGGCGGTTCCGCTACCAGCCGCGGTCGGTCGCGTTCCACAAGCACCATGCCTCCATGAACAAGTTCGGAGACTTCCGCGAGACGTACCTGCTCGAACGGAACGCCCTCTTCACGCTCTACAAGAACCTCGGCGACGAGCAGCTCGCGGCAGCGCTGCCCGGGTCCCTCGCCCTCGCGGTCCGTCGGGCGGTCGGACGCGGCGAACTCGACTCGACCGAGCTCGACCTGCGCAACCCCGGCGACGACAGCGTCCCCACGATCCCGGTGCCGAAGACGAGCATGGCCGGCATCTACGGCGTCGACCAGTTCGTCGAGCAGCTGCCCTCGATGACCGAGTCGCGGCGCCGGATCCAGGCGACCCGTGTCCGCAGCGACCGCGAACTGCTCCGGCTGTTCGGCAACCGCGACGAGCCCGCCTACCCGATCGAGAACTACCTCGCCGGCTACGACAAGATCGTGCACTCGCTCGGCGTGCTCGAGGTCGGGACCCGTCGGCGGGTGCTCATCATCACCGGCGACGCCGTCGGCGAGAAGATGGCCGGCCCCGCGATCCGCGCGACCCAGATGGCGAAGGAGCTCGCCAAGGAGCACGACGTCCGTGTGGTCAGCCTGACGCGTTCGGAGCAGATCGATGCGTCGTACGAGGTCGTCACCGTCCCGCACCGCCACCCGCGCCAGATGGTCGAGCACGAGGCGTGGGCCGACGTCATCGTCGTGCAGGGTCACGCGCTCCGGTTGTTCCCGGTGCTCGAGTCGACGCGGAAGATCCTGGTCGTCGACGTCTACGACCCGCTGCACCTCGAGCAGCTCGAGCAGGGCCGCAGCGACGACGTCGACCAGTGGAACCGCCAGGTCCTCGACGCGTCGGACACGCTCAACCACCAGCTCGAGCTGGGCGACTACTTCATCTGCGCCTCCGAGCGACAGCGGATGTTCTGGCTCGGCCAGCTCGCCGGATCCGGTCGGGTGAACGCCCGCACGTACTCGCGGGACCCCGACCTCCGCTCGCTCATCGGGGTCGTCCCGTTCGGCCTGTCGTCGACGCCGCCCGTGCACGACGTGCAGCGGGTCAAGGGCGTCGTCCCCGGCATCGGCAAGAACGACAAGCTCGTCGTGTGGGGCGGCGGCATCTACGACTGGTTCGACCCCATCACGCTGGTCCGGTCGATCGGCCAGCTCGCGGCGAAGCGCCCGAGCGTGAAGCTGTTCTTCATGGGCGTCCAGCACCCGAACCCCGACGTGCCCGAGATGGACATCGTCGCGAAGGTCCGGGCCGAGGCCGACGCCCTCGGCCTCACCGGCAAGAACGTGTTCTTCAACGAGAACTGGATCCCGTACCAGGAGCGCGGCGCGTACCTGCTCGAGGCGGACGCGGGCGTCTCCACGCACTACGAGCACCTCGAGACCACGTTCTCGTTCCGCACCCGGATCCTCGACTACCTGTGGGCTCGACTGCCGATCGTCACGACCGCCGGCGACTCCTTCGGCGACCTCGTCGCCGCGGAGAAGCTCGGCATCGCGGTGCACGAGCAGGACGTCGCCGGGCTGGCCGACGCCCTCGAGACCGCGCTCTTCGACAAGAAGGCGCGCGCGGAGTTCATCGCGAACGTCGACCGCGTGCGGGAGCAGTTCACGTGGGAGAACGTCCTCGAGCCGCTCGTCGAGTTCTGCCGCAACCCGATCCGTGCCGCGGACAAGTCCGTCCGCGACGCCGGGATCGCCGTGACGCCGCACGAGATGCGCGTCCGGGTCCCCGACCGGAAGAAGCTCTACGGGGTCCGTCACGACCTCGGCCGCGCGGTGCACTACCTCCGCACCGAGGGGCCGCGGAGCGTCGCCGGGAAGATCAAGCGCCGGCTGCAGAACCGATGAGCGCCGCCGACGCCCCCGCCCTGGTCGTCGTCCCGACGTACGACGAGGCAGAGAACATCCGTGCGATCGCCGACGCGATCCTGGGCCAGGTGCCCACCGCGCACCTGCTCGTCGTCGACGACGGCAGCCCCGACGGCACGGGCGACATCGTCCGCACCATGGCCGCCGAGGACGACCGCGTCCACCTGCTCCAACGGTCCGGCAAGCTCGGCCTCGGCACCGCGTACGTCGCGGGCTTCCGGTGGGGGCTCGAGCGCGGCTACCCGCTGCTCGTGGAGATGGACGCCGACGGCTCGCACCCGGCCGACCGCCTGCCCGCGATGATCGACGCCGTGCAGGGCGCGGACGACGTGCTGCTCGCGATCGGGTCGCGCTGGGTCGCCGGCGGGTCGGTGGTCGACTGGCCGCTCCGCCGCGAAGTCCTCAGCCGCGGTGCGAACACCTACGCGCGGATCATGCTCGGGATCGCCGTGCACGACGTCACGGCCGGGTTCCGCGTGTACCGCGCGAGTGCGATCGCGGCGATGGACCTCGACTCGATCGACTCGAAGGGCTACTGCTTCCAGGTCGACATGACGCTGCGGGTGGACGCCCAGGGCGGTCGCATCGTCGAGGTGCCGATCCGCTTCCGCGACCGCATCCACGGCGTCTCGAAGATGAGCGGTGGCATCGTGTTCGAGGCCATGTTGCGCGTTACTCAGTGGGGCCTCCAGCGCCGCTTCGGCCGCCGCCGCTGACCGCGACCCGCTGACCGCGACCCGGTGACCGCGATCCGGTGACCGCGATCCGCTGACCGCATCCGGCCGACGCGACCCGCACGCGGGGCGCGCCACGCGGCGTACCACGCGGCGCACCGCGCCCGGCGCGCCACCCGCCAGGACGGGAGGCGCCGGACGGGGCGAGCCGTGCCTCCAGGCCGGTGCTCGGACGCTCGCCCCGAGCCGTCAGGCGCTCAGACCCGGGGCAGGTGCCTCCGCCACGAGCGCCGCCGCGCCGCGACGACGAGCACGGTGACGAAGACCATGAGTCCCGCCCCGTGCAGGAGGTAGCTCTCGGCCGTGCTCGTGACCGCGAGGAGGACCAGGACGGCCGCCGGCCAGACGTAGGCCACGCCGGGGAACGTCGTCGCGGTCACCCAGGCCCGCGCGAACGCGAGGACGGCGGTGATGCCGAGCAGGATCGTCCCCGCGAGCCCGATCTGCAACCAGGCGTCCACGAACGCGTTGAGCGCCGAGGTGAAGCGCTCGCCCGCCGGGTCGATGAAGGTGACGTAGGGGACCACGGCCTCCTGCGGCCACGTGCCCACCCAGCCCCAGCCTTGAATCGGGTACTGCGTCGTCAGGGAACGGATCTGTGCCCAGAGGTCGATGCGGGTCGCCGTCCCGCCCGCCGCGCCGATCTCGGCGAGCACCCGGTGCCTGGCGATGACCCCCACCGCGACCATCGCCAGGACCGCGGCGCCCAGGACGCCGTTCACGACGGGTCGTGCGGTCGGTCGCGCGTGCCGCAGTGCCCACAGTGCGAGGGCCGTCACGGCCAGGGCGATCATGGCGAGGCCCGTGATGGGGGACTGCACGAGCATGAGGGCGATCACGGCGAGGGCGGTCGACGCCACGGCGCGCCAGACGGTCACGGAGCGGGTGAGGAACTCGACGACGAACGTGACCAGGGCCATCGCCGCGATGAACCCCATGAAGTTGCGGGTGCCGCCGATGCCCTGGATCGGTCCGCCGTACGCGATGTCGCCGCGGATGCCGAAGGCGGGGATCGGGACGTCGAGCACGAGGCCCGAGAGGACCTCGAGGCCGAGGGCGACGACGAGCAGGATCCGGAACGCGTCACCGGAGGCGCGGATGACCTGCACGAGGTCGCGTCCGAGCGCGAGGTACAGACCGAGCCCGACGAAGCAGACCGTGGCCGTCAACCCGCGGAGGGCGACCCACGAGTACTGGCTCCAGAGGACGCTGAGCGCGCAGTAGCCGACGAACGCGAGCAGCGACAGGGGGAGCACCCCGTGCCACTCGATCCGGTACCGCTGACCGAGGAGGCTGAGCCCGGCGAGCACCACGAGGGTGACGAGCACCGCCCACGTGCCGGCACCGCCGACGAGCGCGGTGACGGTGGGCTCGCCGAACGCGAAGAGGACGATCACGGTCGCGAGGGCCTGGCTGAACCGCCCGCCCGCCGAGAACCCGATCCAGGCCGAGAGGTACCGGCGCGCCTGCACGCGTCTGGTCACCCGGCTGTCCGTCACCCGTCCATCTTCGCGTACCGCGCGGGCGCCGTCGTGCCACCCGACGGCCGGTCGCTATCCACGAAGCGCGATATCGACGATACGATCTGGCCGTGCAGCACAGGGGGACGGTCCGGACCACCGTCGTCGCGGGGCTCGGCGCGGTGCTCGTGGGCCTGGTCGTCGCCGTCGTCGGCTGGTGGCGGCTCGGGCCCGTCGCGGCTCGGACGGTGTGGGCCGAGGACGGTGGGGTGTTCCTCCGCGAGCGCGTGGCGGACGGCCCGTGGGACCTCCTGCAGCCGTACGCCGGGTACCTCCACCTCGTGCCGCGGATCGTGGTCGATGCCGCGTGGACGCTGCCCGTCGAGCGGTACGCGCTCGCGCTGTCGCTGGGTTCCTGCTGCGTCGTCGGGGTGGCCGCTGCGCTCGTGTTCGTGCTCGCCCGGCAGGTCGTCGGCCCCTGGCCGCTCCGGGCCCTGCTCGCCGCGGTGCCGGCGCTGCTGCCGCTCGCACCGTACGAGATCGCCGGGAACACCGCGAACCTGCACTGGTTCCTGCTCGCACTCGCACCGTGGGTGTTCGCGTACCGCGCCCGGAGCTGGCGGGCGACGGCCGGCCTCGCCGTCGTCGCCGCGGCCGTGACGCTCACCGAGCCGCAGACGGTCCTGTTCCTGCCGCTCCTCCTCCTCGCCTGGTTCCCGCGTCCCGCCCGACGAGGCGGACGCCCGGACCTGCTGGCGCTGCCCGTCACGGTGGTGGCACTCGGCGGCGCGGCGGCGCAGGTGGTCGTGTCGCTGTCCACCCCGCGGACCCCGGCGTCCGCGACCCCGCGGCCGCTCGACGTCGTGGCGGGGTTCCTCCTGCAACCCGTCAACGGGCTGTTCCGATCGAGTGCGGGGGACGTCGTCCGGTCGGTCCTCGCGCACGGCTGGGGGGTCGCGGTCGTGCCGGCACTCGTCGTCGCAGCGCTGCTCGTCGCGGCCGTCGTCGTCGGGCCCACCCGGGCGCGGTGGATCGTGGTCGCCCTGGCCGGTGCGTCCTTCGCCGTGTGGGTCGCGGCGCTGTACGCGAACGGCGTCGACTCGCCGTGGGCGACGCCCACGCCCGTGCTCGCCGCGGCGCGCCCCCTGCGCTACGCGGCGGCGAGCGGGCTGCTGCTGCTCTCCTCGGTCGCGACCGCCGCCGGCGTGCTCGTCACGTGGGCCGACGGGCGTGGCGGTCCCCGCAGCGGACCCCGGCCGGGAGGCACGGCTCGGCTCGTCGGCGCGGCCGTCGGCTGGTGCGCGGTCGCGGTCGTCGTGACCTCGGCGGTCGTCGGGACCGCTCCGCAGCTCCTCGACCACGCGCAGCCGGCTTCCCGCCGAGCGGCCGGCCCCGAGTGGGCACCCCAGCTCCCCGCGGCGGCGGCCGCCTGCCGTGCGGACCCCGACCTCGACGTGGCGCGCGTCCGCACGGCGCCGTGGGGTGCGTCGGTGCCCTGCGAACGGTTGCGCTGACGCGGACGCGCGGAGTCGCCCGTCGGCCCGCGCGGTGGCCGGACCGCCGGCCGGACCGCTCAGGCGCGCGGTGCCGGGAGTCGTCGGAAGGCGCGTCGGGCGGGCGGGGTGCGGGGCCCGTCGCCCGTCGACGCCGGCTCGTCACCGACGAGCACGATGCGCGACTTGATCGCGAGGAGCGCGAAGAGGATCCAGTTCCCCTGGTACAGGAGCCGCGACTCGGCGACCGACTGCACGAGCAGCGCGACGACGACGAGGAGCGGGAAGAGCGTCACGGGGTCGAACGGACGCTGCTCGAGGCGAGCGTCGTACCCGATCCGCGTCGCGCCGGCCCAGCCCCGGTGCAGGGTCGTCAGGGCGTAGATCGCGAAGAGGACGAGACCGATGATGCCCGTCTGCATCCACACGTCGAGGTACGCGTCGTGCGCCTGCAGGTACGTCACACCCTTGCGGTGTGCGAGGTCGGCGAGGGTCGGGATGCTCGGCCACCAGTAGCCGATCCACCCCCAGCCGACGACCGGGTGCTGGTCGACGAGTCCGAGGACCTTCGCCCAGATCTCACCGCGGCCCGTCGCGTCCGAGCCCTTGCCGAGGAGCTCCGACACCGCACCGCGCGCGACGAAGGCGACCGCCGCGAGCACGAGGGCGGCGGCCGCGACGACGAGGTAGCGCGGCGTGCGGCGGTCCGTGGGCGTCCGGCGGATCCAGAGCGCCACGACCAGCACGAGCGCGACGACGACCGCGGCCGCGGCGACCGTGGACGACCGGGTGAGGAGGAACACGACGGCGGCGACGACCAGCCACCCGATGGCGCGTGCCCGACGGATGCGACCCTCGGCGAGCTGCACCCCGACGGCGATCGCCGCGAGCAGGGCCACCATCGCCAGGAGGTTCGCGTTGCCCGGCAGCCCCTGGATGCGGCCACCGGTGAAGAGCTCGGCGCGCGAGAAGTAGAAGGCGTCCGGGATCTTCGCGTCCCCGTAGTCGGTCCACGCGGGAGCGATCGGGTGCCGGAGCACGACCGCGACGAAGGCCTCGAAGAGCAGTGACAGCGCGAGGACCCAGCGCATCGCGAGGCTCGTCGCGTCGAGGATGCGGCGCCAGGTCAGGGTCGAGGCGACCGCGAACGCCACCGCGGCGCAGACGACCTGCACCACGATGCTCGGCAGGGTCGCGTACCGCCAGTGCGACCAGACCAGCGACACCAGGCACCAGGCGAGGAAGAACCACAGCGACCGGGGGGTCCGGGTCAGCGGCGGCTTCGCGCGGACGAGGATCGTGATGCCCCAGGCGGCGACGAGCGCCCAGAGGACGCCGGCGCCGACCCAGGTGAGGGTGTTCGGCACCGCGTCGCCGGCGAACACCACACCGAGCAGGGTGCTCGCGAACGCGAACGCCTCCCGCTCCGGAACCGTCCCTCGAGCCACCGGCCACGTGTTCGTCACGTCGTCAGGGTACCGTCGCGCGCCCGCCGGTAGGCTCGCCGCATGTTCCTCGGCATCACCAACACCCCGCGCGACTACGCGTGGGGGTCCGTCACCGCGATCCCCGAGCTCCTCGGCCGCACCGTCACCGGCGCACCCCAGGCCGAGCTCTGGCTCGGCGCCCACCCGGGCAGCCCGAGCGTCGTGGTGAACCCGGCGATGGTCGGGGGAGCCGACACGCTGCTCGACTGGATCGCCGCGGAGCCGGAGGACGCCCTCGGCACGGGGCGCACCGGCCTGCCCTTCCTCCTCAAGGTCCTCGCCGCGGCCGCCCCGCTCTCGCTGCAGGCGCACCCGACCCCGGAGCAGGCACGCGAGGGCTACGAGCGCGAGGAGGCCGCCGGCGTCCCGATCGACGACCCGGCCCGGAACTACAAGGACCCGTTCCCGAAGCCCGAGCTCGTCGTGGCGCTGAGCGAGCGCTTCGAGGCCCTGAGCGGCTTCCGCCCGGTGGCCGAGACGACGGCCGACGTCGAGCGGCTCGACGCGGGCTCCGGCCGTCTCGGCCCGCTCGTCGCGCACCTCGGGCAGGGCCTCGAGGACACCGTGCGCTGGCTCGAGACCGCCGACGAGGGCGCGCTCGCCGTCGTGCGGGCCGTGAGCGACCTCGCCGCCGCGGTCCCCGACGACGAGGCCGGGCCGAACATCCGCACGGTCCGCGACCTCGCGGCGGCGTACCCGGGCGACCCCGGCATCGTGGTGTCGCTGCTCATGCACCGCGTGACGCTCCGGACCGGGGAGTCGATGTACCTGCCCGCCGGGAACATCCACGCCTACCTCGACGGACTCGGCATCGAGCTCATGGCGCCGTCCGACAACGTCCTCCGCGGGGGGCTGACACCCAAGCACGTCGACGTGCCGGAGCTCCTGCACGTCCTCGACTTCACCGCGTACCCGGCGCCGGTCCTCGAGCCCGAGCACCTCGCACCAGGGGTCGACCGCTTCGCCCCCGACGGCGTCGGCTTCGCGCTCGTGCGGGTCACGGGTGACGGCGGCCCGGTCGGGCTCGGCACGGGTGGTGTCGCGCCCCTGGACGGCCCCTCGATCGCGATCTGCACCGAGGGCGTGGTGACGCTCGTCGGTGCGACGAGCGCGACGCTGCTCCGCCAGGGCGAGGCCTGCTACGTCACGCCGGACGAGGGCGACGTCACGGTCGAGGCCGACGCGGCGTCGGGCCTGACGTCGACGGTGTTCATCGCGACGGGTGCGTGAACACGCACGTCTGACGCCCCTGGGGGACACCCCGGTCCGCTAGCGTGACGACCATGAGTTGGCTGGTCACCGGCGGTGCCGGGTACATCGGGTCCCACGTCGTCCGAGCGCTGCGGGCGGCGGGCATCGACACCGTCGCGCTCGACGACCTGTCGAGCGGCTTCCGCGGCTTCGTGCCGGAGGACGTGCCGTTCGTCGAGGGCACGATCCTCGACGGCGACCTCGTGCGCCGGACGCTCCGGGAGCACGCCGTCACCGGGGTCGTGCACGTCGCCGGCTTCAAGTACGCGGGCGTCTCGGTCGAGCGTCCGCTGCACACGTACGAGCAGAACGTCACGGGCATGACGACGCTCCTCCGCGCGATGGCGGACGAGGGCGTCACGAAGGTCGTGTTCTCGTCGAGCGCCGCCGTGTACGGCACCCCGGACGTCGACACGGTCGTCGAGTCGACCCCGAAGGCACCCGAGTCGCCCTACGGCGAGTCGAAGCTCATCGGCGAGTGGCTGCTGCGGGACATGGAGGTCGCCCGCGGCTTCACCACGACCTCGCTGCGCTACTTCAACGTCGTCGGCTCCGGCGAGCCGGACCTCTACGACGCCAGCCCGCACAACCTCTTCCCGCTCGTGTTCGACGCGCTGCTCGCCGGTCGGACCCCGCGGATCAACGGTGACGACTACCCGACCCCGGACGGCACCTGCGTGCGGGACTACGTGCACGTGGCCGACCTCGCGCACTCGCACGCCGTGGCCGCGCGCAAGCTCGAGGCGGGGGAGCCGCTCGACCGGGCGTACAACCTCGGCAGCGGCGACGGCGTGAGCGTCCGCCAGATCATGGACGCGATGGCGAAGGGCACCGGGATCGCCTTCGAGCCCGAGGTCGCTCCGCGGCGCCCGGGTGACCCCGCGCGCATCGTCGCGACGGGCGAGGCGGCGGCCCGTGACCTCGACTGGGCGATGCGGCACTCCCTGGACCAGATGGTGTCCAGCGCGTGGGAGGCGCGCCGGAGCGTCGCTCGAGCGTGACCTGATCCGGACCTGGCGTGTCCCCCGAAACCCGGACAGAACGCGGGCGACACGCCAGGACGGGGGACATGACACGCCGCAACGGTCAGGCGCTTCTATGATCCGCGACTTGACTCTCGGGAATCACACCGCTGTAATTACAGGCAACGACGGCAACCCGTCGTGGTCCGTCACAAGTCGTCAGGGGTGATCAGGGTGAACGGTTCCGACTTCAGCGCCGGTGTTCCGGAGGACTGGCACGTCGACCCGGTGTCGCTCGGCGTCCCGGGCGTCCGCCGCACGGAGACCGACGACGAGGAGAACCCGCTCGCCTGGCAGGCGGACTCGCTGTGCGCGCAGACCGACCCCGAGGCGTTCTTCCCCGAGAAGGGCGGATCGACGCGTGAGGCGAAGAAGATCTGCACCTCGTGCGAGGTCCGGGCGCAGTGCCTCGAGTACGCGCTCGAGAACGACGAGCGCTTCGGCATCTGGGGTGGTCTCTCCGAGCGCGAGCGTCGCAAGCTCCGCAAGAGGGCGTAGCCGCCGGGAGGCACCCTGCGCGACCGGCGCACACCGTGCGGTGATGGCTCCCACAGGTTCACGGCGCGCCGCCGTCCGCGACGGACCGCGTGCCTCCAGACCGTAGAGTGACGCCCGTCATGCAGCCCAGCGTCTCCCAGCCCCGTGTCACCGCGATCCTCGTCGCCGCCGACGGCGGCGACCACCTCGACCGCACCCTCGACGCGCTGGCCCGGCAGACCCGCCACCCCGAGGGTCTCGTCGTCGTCGACGCGGGATCGACCGACGGCTCCACGGCGGGACTCGAGTTCGGCGGTTCGGCCGCTCTGGTCCGCCTGTCGACGCGCCGGACCTTCGTGCAGGCGGTCGCCACGGGCGTCCGCGAGGTCGCTCCAGCCGACGGCGACGGTGGTCCGGCCGACGAGTGGCTCTGGTTCCTCGGGCACGACAACGCACCGGCTCCCGAGGCGCTGGCCGAACTCCTCACCGCGGTCGAGATCGCGCCGTCCGTCGTGGTCGTCGGCCCGAAGCTCGTGCACGACGACGACCCCTCCCGCATCCGCGACTTCGGCGAGAGCATGACCAGGACCGGACGGTCCCTCGTGCTCGTGCAGGACGAACTCGACCAGGGTCAGCACGACCGGTACACCGACGTCCTCGGCGTCGCGGCGGCCGGCATGCTCGTCCGGCGGTCCGTCTGGGAGCAGCTCGGCGGGTTCGACCCGGCGCTGCCCGACGTCGACGCCGCACTGGACCTCTGCGTACGGGCGCGTCTCGCGGGACACCGCGTGGCGGTGGTCCCGGAGGCCCGGGTCTCGAGTGCCGGCCCGGTCGAGGAGTTCGGTCGCAAGCGGTTCTCCGAGGGCAAGCGCGTGCGGCTGCACCGTCAGGCGCAGCTCCACCGCCGGCTGACCTACGCCCCGGCGTGGACCCTCTGGCTGCACTGGCTGACGCTCGTCCCGTTCGCGGTCGCGCGTGCGGTCGGGCACCTCGTCGCGAAGCACCCGGCCGCCGTCACGGGCGAGCTCGCCGCCGCCTTCGCGGTCGCGTTCGGGAGCGGGGTCGGACGGGCGCGGAAGGTGCTCGCGCGCAACCGCACCGTCGGGTGGGCCGCGATCGAGCCGCTCCGCGTGAGCTGGCGCCGCCTGCACGAGCGCCGGACGACGTCCCGCGACGTCGAACTCGCACGCGTCGAGGACGCCCCGATCGCACGCGCCTCGTTCCTCGGCGACGGCGGGGTCTGGGTGGTGCTCGCCGCGGCCGTGCTGAGCGTCGTGACGCTGTACCCGTTGCTCGGGTCGCCGGCGCTGACCGGTGGCGGGCTCCTGCCGCTGTCGAGTTCGGTCGGTCGGCTGTGGCAGAACGTCGGCTACGGCTGGCACTCCCTCGGTACCGGCTTCACCGGTCCGAGCGACCCGTTCACCGCGGTCGTCGCGGTCCTCGGCTCGATCACGTTCTGGTCGCCGTCGACCTCGGTCGTGCTCGTCATGCTGCTCGCGTTCCCGGTGTCCGCGCTCGGCGCGTGGTTCGCCGTGCGCAAGGTCACGACCCGGACCTGGGTGCCGGTGATCGGCGCAGCGCTGTACACGATCGCGCCGACGCTCGTCGGGGCGGTCACGAGCGGGCACCTCGGTGCCGTCATCGCGCACCTGACGCTGCCGTGGCTGTTCCTCGCGCTCCTCGAGGCCCACCGGTCGTGGGCGTGGGCCGCCGGCGCCGCCATCCTCTTCGCGGTCGTCGCCGCCTCGGCGCCGTCCCTGCTCCCGGTGCTCCTGCTGACGTGGCTCGTCGCACTGGTCGTCGGCTGGCGGCGGGCACACCGCCGCATCTTCATCCCGGTGCCGGCCGCGGTCCTGTTCCTGCCGCTGCTCCTGGCGCAGGTGGCCAGGGGCAACCCGCTCGCCGTCCTCGCCGACCCCGGCGTGCCGTCCGCGACCCGCGCGCCGTCGGCGTTCCAGCTCGCCATCGGGCAGCCCGTGCCGGACTGGAGCGGCTGGCTGCCGCACACCGAGTCGCTCGCCCTCGTCGCGTGGGTGCTGCCGGTCGTCATGGCCGTCCTGGCGCTCCCGGTGGCGGTCGCGGCACTCGGCGCGATGCTCGGGCACCGCTGGGCCGTCGCGGGCGCCGCGCTCGTCGTCGGCCTGCTCGGGTACGCCACGGCCTTCGGCGCCACGCAGCTCACGGTCACGGGCGTCGGCTCCACGACCACCATCGTCTGGCCAGGGAGCGGGCTGAGCGTGTACTGGCTCGGCATCGTCGCAGCTGCCTGCATCGGCCTCGACGTGCTGCCGAGACTCGCTCCGGTCGCGGGGCTCGTGGCGACGGTCCTCGCCGGCGTGACCGTCGCACCGGCGTTCGCCGCGTTCTACCTGCAGACCGCCACCATCCAGCCGACGAGCGGGCGCGTGCTCAGTGCCTACGTCAACGCCGAGGCACAGGCGAACCCGGACGTCGGCACGCTCGTCGTCGACCCGCAGCCCGACGGCTCGCTGTCCGTCTCGCTCGAACGCGGGCAGGGCTCCACGCTCGACGACCAGTCGACGCTGGACTCGACGGCGCTGACCCTCAGCCGTTCGGGGGAGCAGCTCACGACGCTCGCGGGCAACCTCGCGAGCCGCAGCGGCTACGACCCCCGCCCGGCGCTCCGCTCGCTCGGGATCAGCTTCGTGCTGCTCGACGACGCCGGTTCCGACCCGCTGGCGCAGACCGTGCACGACCGCGCCGCGGGGGCGATCGGCCAGAACGCGCTCTTCACGAGCATCGGCGAGACCACGAACGGCCAGCTGTTCCACTTCGACGGCGAGGTCGACCGGACCTCCACCGGCTCCGCGGCCGCCCAGGCCACGCACGTCGCCTACCTCGTCGTCCTCGGCGTGGTGTTCGGCGCCGCAGCGTTGCTCGCGGTGCCCACCGCACCCCGCCGGCGCCGCGCCACCTCGAACCGCATCGAGGCCGAGGAACCCGCGACCACCTTCGACGAGGAGCGTGACGAATGAGCGCCAGCACCCCCGCCACCGTCCGCCGCTGGTTGGTCCGCGGCACCGCCACCGCGGTCGCCGTGGTCGTCGCCGCCGGCACCGTGACGGTGGCGCACGCCATCGGGACCGAGTCGACCCCCGGCCGTCCCGCCGGACAGACGGTCACCCCCGTCGCGGCCGACGCGCAGCGGGTCTGCGCGGGCAACGCACTGCGGCTCTCGGACGACGCGGGCAACGACGCGACCAAGGCGAGCCCGGTCGGCAGCGCCACCGTGGCCACGGCGACGACGGGCGACTCCGTCGAGCGGTCCGACCTCGGCGTGGACGACTCCGGCAGCAGCGACCCCCGGCTCCTCACCGCGCCGGCCGGCTCCACGACGCCGCAGGTCGCGGGCAGCAGCTACCAGAGCGTCTCCGATGGTGACCTCGTCGGCGTCGGAGCCGCGTCGTGCGACGACCCCGCGCAGTCGACCTGGCTGGTCGGGGGCTCGACCGAGACCGGACGCACGAGCCTCATCACGCTCGCGAACCCCACCGACGTGAACGCCACCGTCGACCTCGCGATCTACGACGGCTCCGGCACCGTGAGCGCCCCGGGGACGACCGGCATCGTGGTCGCCCCGCGGAGCCAGAAGGTCGTGCCGCTGTCCGGCTTCGTCTCCGACCAGGGCTCGACCGTCGTCCACGTCGAGTCCTCCGGTGGGCAGATCGTCGCGCACATGCAGGAGACGGTGGTGCGGACGCTCACCCCCGGTGGCTTCGACATCGTGTCCGGCGGCGCCGCTCCGAGCACGTCCCAGATCATCCCCGGGGTCGTCCTCGAGGGCGCCGACGCCGCCCAGCGCGGCGACGACACCGCGGACGCCGCCCCGGTGGTCCGGCTCTTCGTCCCCGGCACCACCGCGGCCCGGGTGACGCTCGGGATCACGACGGCGGACGGCGGCGGCTCCACCGTGAACGCCACGGCCGAGCCGGGCATCGTGACCGACGTCACGCTCGACGACTTCCCGGACGGGCGGTACTCGCTCACGATCAGCTCGACGGTGCCGGTCGTCGCGGGCGCCCGCACCACGACGCCGACCCAGGACGACGCGACCGACCTCGGCTGGTTCGCGTCGGCCGAGCCGCTCGGGGACGACGTCGTCACCGCGGTCGCGCCCGGTGACGGTGCACAGCTGACCCTCGTCAACCCGACGCGTGCGGACGCCGACGTCACGATCGCCTCCGGCGACGAGGAGCGGCAGGTGTCCGTCGTCTCCGGGGCCACCGTGACCGTCCCGGCGCCGACCGCGAAGCAGCTGACGATCACGGGCGCCGCGGGGCTCGTGGCCGGGGTGACCTACCAGAACGACGACGGGATCGCGGGCTTCCCGGTGCGGCCGTCGACGGCCGTCTCGACCCCGGTGCGCGTCTACCCGTGAGCGGGGAACGCGCGGCCCGCTGGGTGCATCGGGTGCGCTGGGTCCGTCGGGTCCGTCGGGCCCGTCACCAGTGCCGGTAGCGGTCCGGTGCCAGGTCCCACGGGTCCTTGTCGATCAGCTCGCCGACCGCGCGGAACACGGCGGTCTCGACGATGATCCGGCGGTCCACGTCGTCCTTCTCGGGGCTGCGGGTCACCCGCTCCACGGGGACGCGGAACACCGTGACCCGCTTGCCGGCCCGGTCGACCCGCCACCGCGGCATCCGGTCCGGCAGGGTCGGGTCGGTCGGCATGTCCGCGACCTGGAACACGACGCCCGCGAGCTCGTCCGGCCACAGCTGCACGAGGTAGTGCGCGGTGTCACCGACGATCCGGTCGAACGCCTCCGCCCGCGTGGTGAGCGGTGCGAGGTCCGGTCCGGTCACGCTCGAACGACCACCGCGTCCGTGCCGGGAACGGCCCCGGCCTCGGTCGACCGGGGTGACGAGCGGGGGCTTGCGACGCATCCCGTCATCGTACGCGGGCGCAGGGGTCCGGGACCCACCCGGTAGGGTCGGTACCGGTATGGACGTACGGATCTGCAGCAAGGTCGCCTGTGGCGCGAGCGCGTCGGCGACCCTGACGTACGACTACGGGGACTCGATGGTCGTCGTCGGCCCGCTCTCGACGCGGGTCGAGCCGCACGGTTACGACCTGTGCGCGCGGCACGCCGCGCGGCTCCGGGTGCCGCGGGGGTGGCGCGTCGTTCGACGCGAGCCGCTCCGCGAAGCCGACTGAGGCACCGGCCTGGAGGCCCTGCTCGCGTGACCGACGTCGGGTCGCGCACCGTGCCTCCCGGCCGTCACCGCCGTGGCGTGCTCCGCGCATCGCACCGCGTCGCGCACACCACGCGCCGACGCGCGCGTGGAAGACTGGCGCCATGACCATCGAGTCCCGCACCGAAGCACCGTTCCGCGTCGCCGACCTCTCGTTGGCCGAGGCCGGACGCCACCAGATCCGCCTCGCGGAGAACGAGATGCCGGGGCTGATGGCCCTGCGCGAGGAGTTCGGCGCCCGGCAGCCCCTCGCTGGTGCCCGCATCGCCGGGTCGCTGCACATGACGGTGCAGACGGCGGTGCTCATCGAGACGCTCGTGGCCCTCGGCGCGACGGTGCGCTGGGCGAGCTGCAACATCTTCTCGACGCAGGACGAGGCCGCCGCGGCGGTCGTCGTCGGCCCGACCGGGACGGTCGACGAGCCCGCGGGCGTGCCGGTGTTCGCGTGGAAGGGCGAGACGCTCGAGGAGTACTGGTGGTGCACGAACCGGATCTTCGACTGGAGCGCCGAGGCGGCGTCCGCCGGAGCGGACTGGATCGGCCCGAACCTCATCCTCGACGACGGCGGCGACGCGACGATGCTCGTGCACACCGGTGCCGACGCAGAGGCCGCCGGGCGCGTGCCCGAGGCCGGACCCGACGCGAGCGCCGAGTGGCGGATCGTCCTCGACACCGTGGCGGCGTCGCTCCGGGACTCCGCGGACCGCTGGACCCGGATCGCCGCGGACATCGAGGGCGTGACCGAGGAGACCACCACGGGGGTGCACCGCCTCTACGAGCTGTCGCGCGACGGGAAGCTCAAGTTCCCGGCGATCAACGTCAACGACTCGGTGACCAAGTCGAAGTTCGACAACAAGTACGGCATCCGGCACTCGCTGCCCGACGGCCTGAACCGGGCGACCGACGTCCTCATCGGCGGCAAGGTCGCGTTCGTCGTCGGGTACGGCGACGTCGGCAAGGGCGCGGCGGAGGCCCTCCGCGGCCAGGGCGCCCGGGTCATCGTTTCCGAGGTCGACCCGATCTGCGCGCTGCAGGCGGCGATGGACGGCTACCAGGTCGCGCGGCTCGCGGACGTCGCGGGTGAGGTCGACATCGTGGTGACGTGCACGGGCAACCTCGGCGTCGTCGGGGTCGAGGACATGCTCGCGTTGAAGCACCTCGCGGTCGTCGCGAACGTCGGGCACTTCGACAACGAGATCGACATGGCGGGGCTCGAGGCGCTACCCGGGGCCGAGAAGGTCGAGATCAAGCCGCAGGTGCACGAGTGGCGGCTGCCGAACGGTCGCTCGATCCTGGTGCTCTCCGAGGGGCGCCTGATGAACCTCGGCAACGCCACCGGGCACCCGTCGTTCGTCATGAGCAACTCGTTCACGAACCAGGTCCTCGCGCAGATCGAGCTGCACACCCGGCGGGACGCGTACCCGACCGGGGTGTACGTGCTGCCGAAGCACCTCGACGAGAAGGTCGCGCGCCTGCACCTCGACGCCCTCGGGGTCCGGCTGACCTCGCTGCGGCCCGAGCAGGCGGCGTACATCGGTGTGCCGGTCGAGGGGCCGTACAAGCCGGAGCACTACCGGTACTGACGCGGCGGGGTGCGGGGACGCGCGGCGGCCGCGCCGCGCGCGAGCGCAGGGCCCGCAGCGCGCGGGGCGAGCGGGGCGGCCGCGCCGCGGGCGAGCGCAGGGCGCGCGGGGCTCGGGGCGCG
>NZ_CP129104.1:2338035-2369819 GCF_030406605.1 Curtobacterium sp. 458
CGCGGGCGCACGACGCGCGGCGCGGCGCACAACCAAAGTCGTGCCGCACCACGGTTGCGCGTGGTTCGTGGTGGCTTCGGTTGTGCGAACGCGATCCGCGCAGCGCAGCGCTACGCACGGCGCGCGGGGCGCACGGCGCCCGCCGCCCCGCGGGCCGCAGGCCAGCGCGGGCTATCGCGGGAAGCCCGGGGGCCGCGCACCTGCCGTGGCGGCCGCCGCAGCGATCGTCGCCGCTCGACCCCGCAGCGCGCGGAGGTCCCGGTCCCGCCGGAGCGCCACGACCCCGGCGAGGAAGACCTCGGCGGGCACGGGCGGCACCGGGTGCGCGTGCCCAGCGACGGCCGCGGCGAGGGCGTCCGCCGTCGCCGTCCGGTGGTCCGGCCGCATGTCGGCGGCTCCGCGGAAGAACGCCCCGAGCCGGTTCTCGAGCCGCTGGGGGAGCGACGACACGTCCGCGACCCGGGCCCACTCGCCGAGCTCGACCGGCATGAGCACCACCGGGTCCGCCGTCCGCCGTGCCCGCTCGTGCTGCACGACCGTCCCGGCGAGCAGGTCCCCGAGCCGCCGCGGCCGCGACCCGAACAACGCCACGAGCAGCGCCAACGAGCCGAGCGTGCCCCAGAGCTCGAGCAGCCCGACGAGGGCGCGCGTGAAGGCGTGCCGGAACCCGATCGCCCCGCCGTCCGTCCGCACGACGCGCGTGCCCGTCGCGTACCGTCCCACGCTCTTGCCGCGGGTGGTGGCCTCGACGGCGGCGGGCACGAGCACGAGCACGAGGACGAGGACGGCGATCTGCAACGCCGCCACCCAGCCCGTGTCGACCCCGCTCGGGACCACACGAGCGAGACCGATGAGCAGCATGACGTACAGCGCGACGGTGCACACCGCGTCGAGGAGCGCTGCGGCCAGTCGGAGCGCGATGCCGGCCGGCTGGACGTCGAGCGCCACCGCCTCACCGACGACGAGCTCGTCCACGGTGTCGTCGATCGACCGGACGAAGCGCGTGTCCGCGAGGTCGCGCGGCGCGGTCGGCTTCGGCATGGGATCATTCTGTCGGAGACCGGGGCGCCACGCACCGGTGCCGGACCGCCGGCACCGCGCACCCGAGCCGGACCACGAGGGGGAGCAGTGGACCTCGACGCGTACAGCGACGTGCACCGTGACCGCTGGCAGGAGCTCGACCGACTCGCTCGCCGCCGTCCCCGTTCCGGCGCGGACGTCGACGCACTCGTCTCCGGTTACCAGGAGGCCGCGACCGACCTCGCCCGCATCCGTGGCGCAGCGCCCCGGACCGCGACGGGGGACCGCCTCTCGCTCACCCTCTTCCGCGCCCGGCTCCGCTTCACCGGCACCCCGGTCGACCCGCTGACCGCGCTCACGACGTTCTTCGCGGTGCAGCTCCCCGCCGCGCTCTACCGGATCCGCTGGACCACGATCTGGGTGGCCGTCGCGACGACGCTCATCGGGGTCGTCGTCGGCGTGTGGATCAGCGCCACCCCCGGCGCGGTCGACACGTTCGGCACGCCCGAGGCGCTCCGGCGGTACGCGACGCAGGACTTCGTCGACTACTACTCGGACCACGGGCTCGGGGCGTTCACGGCGCAGGTGTGGACGAACAACGCCTACATCGCCGCGAGCATGGTCGCGTTCGGCATCACCGGCGTCTTCGTCCCGTTCTCGATCGTGCAGAACGCCGTCGGGCTCGGGGTGTCCGGCGCGGTCATGCACTCCCAGGGGCGCCTCGGCGACTTCTTCCTCTGGATCGCACCGCACGGTCAGCTCGAGCTGTACTCGATCTTCGTCGCCGGAGCCGCCGGACTGATGATCGCGTGGTCGTGGATCGCGCCGGGCGCGCGGACCCGGGCGCAGGCACTCGCCGAGGACGGTCGCGCGCTCATCACGGTCGCGGTCGGACTGACGCTGACGCTGCTCCTGTCCGGGCTCGTCGAGGGCGTCGTCACCCGCCAGCCCTGGCCGTGGCCGGTGAAGATCGGCATCGGGACGGCCGCGCTCGCGTTGGTCCTCGTCTACCAGTGGGTGGTCGGCGGTCGGGCGTACCGCGCGGGGGAGCGCGGTGACCTCGAGGAGTTCGAGCGCGGCGCGACGGCGCTGACCGCCGGCTGAGCAGCCGTCAGAGCCGTCCGGCCGCCTTCGCGCGGATGTAGGCGTCGGCGACGAGCGGCGGCACCGCCGTCGGCACGCCCCGCACGACCTCCGCACCGGCACGGCGAGCGGCGTCCGCGACCCCGTCGGCGTCGAGCAGGGTGCGTTCGGCGGCCGCCCGTCGGTGGACGTCGCGTTCGGCAGCCCCGGCGCGTGCTGCCCCGGCCGGGAGGCCCGCCCCGCGTCCGACGGCTGCTCCGCGTCGTCCGGTGGCCGGCTCCAGGGCTGGGAGCGCCGCCGCCGAGACGGCCGGGTCGGTCACGCTCGTCACGACGACCGCGTGGCGCGCGGTCAGCCGGGGGAGCACGGCCAACAGGTCGCCAGACGCCCCGACCGAGTCGAGGCCGGAGAGCAGCACGACGAGCGCTCGGGAGGTCGTGACCGCGTCGACGACCGCCGGCACCGCGGCCCAGTCGGTGGCGGCGAGCCCGGGCTCGGCCTGTGCGAGGGCCTCGCCGAACCGCTGCACGACGTCCGTCCGGGTGGCGCCGACGACCCGTTCGCGGACGTGGTCGTCGAGCACGACGAGGTCGACGCGGTCCCCGGCTGCGGCAGCGAGCGCGCCGAGCAGCAGCGCCGACTCGATGAAGGTGTCCAGCCGCGGCTCGTCCTCGATCCGCCCCGCCCCGGCACGGCCGGCGTCGACGACGACCACGACCCGACGGTCCCGTTCCGGACGCCAGGTCCGCACCACGAGGTCCTGCCGACGGGCGGTCGCCCGCCAGTCGATCGACCGGACGTCGTCGCCCCGGACGTAGTCGCGGAGGGAGTCGAACTCGGTGCCGTGGCCGCGGAGTTGCAGCGTCGTCTCGCCGTCGAGCTCCCGGAGTCGTGCCAGCCGGGACGGCAGGTGTCGACGGGACCGGAAGGGCGGCGTCACGACGAGCTCGGCCGGAGCCGGCAGGACCCGTTGCCGTGCGGCGAGCCCGAGCGGTCCGAACGCCCGGACGGCGACGCCCGCGGTCCGTCGACGCCCACGACGGAACGGCGCGAACCGGACGCGGGCGGTGCGCCGTTCCCCGGAGGGCACCGTCAGGCGGACGCGGTCCGGCCCGAACCCGGTCGAGGGCTCCCACATGTCGCGGACGAGCGCACGGAGCGGGCGCGGGCCGTCGTTCGCGAGGACGAGCGTGCCGTCGGCCACGGTGTCCCGACGTGCGAGTCGGGGCATCCGGCGGTCGACGCGCACCCGTCCGAGGTCGGCCGCGAGCAGCACGTCGAGCGCCGCGGCCACGACCACGACCCCGACCCACGCGAGGCCCGCCCACCCCGTGCCGAGCAGCACGACGAGGACGACGCCGACCGCGAGGAGCGCGACGAACCGTCCGCTGACGGCCACTAGATCGGCACCCGGACCTGCTCGAGGACCTGCTGCAGCACACCGTCCGCGCCGACGCCCTCGAGTTCGGCGTCCGCGGCGACCCGCAGCCGGTGGCGCCAGACCGGCAGGACCATCGCCTGCACGTGGTCCGGGGTGATCGCGTCGTACCCGGTGATCCACGCCCAGGCCTTCGCCGCGGCGAGGAGGGCCGTGGCACCGCGCGGACTCACGCCGACCCGGACGGACGGCGCCTGCCTCGTGGCGCGGGCGAGGTCCACGACGTAGGCGAGCACGTCGTCCCGCGCACCGACCCCGCGGACCGCGCGCTGGGCCGCCAGCACCTCGTCGCGTCCGACCACCGGGACGATGCCCGCCGACGACACGTCCCGCGGGACGAAGCCGTCGGCGTGCCGTCGGAGGACCTGCCACTCGACGTCCCGCGGTGGCACGTCGAGCGTGAGCTTCATCAGGAACCGGTCGAGTTGGGCCTCGGGCAGCGTGTAGGTGCCCTCGAACTCGATCGGGTTCATGGTCGCGGCGACGAAGAACGGGTCGGGCAGGGGTCGTGCGTCCCCGTCGACGCTGACCTGACGTTCCTCCATGGCCTCGAGGAGCGCGGACTGCGTCTTCGGGGGCGTCCGGTTCACCTCGTCGGCGAGGAGCACGTTCGTGAACACGGGGCCCTCGCGGAACGGGAACGTGCCCGTCGACGCGTCGTACACGAGCGACCCGGTGACGTCGCCCGGCATGAGGTCCGGCGTGAACTGGATGCGCTTCGTGTCGAGGGACATCGCCGCCGCGAGGCTCCGGACGAGCAGCGTCTTCGCGACCCCGGGGACGCCCTCGAGGAGCACGTGGCCCTGCGCGAGCAGCCCGACGATCATGCCGGACACCGCGCCCTCCTGGCCGACGACGGCCTTCGCGACCTCGGCGCGGACGCGGTCGAAGGCGTCGCGGAGCGGGTCGGCCACCGCGACGGCGGGCTGCTGCTGGTGGTTCGGGGGCAGGTCGGTCACGCTCGTGCTCCAGGTCGGTCTCGGTCGGTCGGTTCGGTCGGTTCGGCGGGGGCGGCGGTCGCGCCCGTGGCGGCGGCGGTCACGGCGTGCTCGAGGTCGTCGAGCGCGGCGACGCCGGCGGTCAGGGCGGCGTCGGTCGTCGCCGGACCGCCGACGAGCACGGCGCCGACGTCGGTGTGGCGTCGGCCGGTCGCCCGTGCCGCTGCCCGGACGACCTCGTCGACGTGGGCGGAGCGGGGGAGCCCGAGGCGGGTGCCGATGCGTCGGAGTGCCGCGACGCGCAGCGTGTCGAGCGTGTGCGTCCGGTCGCGCGTCCGTGCGTAGAGGCGGGCCCGGCCCTCGGTCGTCTCGGCGGCGCGGACCACGACGGGCAGCGGTTCGACGACGAGCGGACCGAGTCGTCGTCCGCGCCAGACCGCGGCGGCGACGGCGACGAGCGCGAGGAGCGCGATCGCGCTCGGGACCCACGGGGGCGCGAGGTCTCCGAGGGTGGGCGCGGCGTCGGCGCTCCCCGGCGTCGGGATGTACCAGGTGAGCCGGTCGCTCCCGCCGAGCAGCCCCAGTGCGAGCCCGGCGTTGCCCGCGGTCGTGATCGTGTCGTTCCGGAGCGCGTTCGTGGTGCCGAGCAGGGTCACGTCGCCGCCGTCGGTCGTGGCCCGGACGATGCCCCACCCTTGGGCGTCGCCGGAGCCGGTCGGGACGCAGCGTTCCACGTCGCCGCCCGACACCCGGTAGGACGTGCCGTCGGCGGTGACGGAGCGGGCGGCGGCGACCTCCGGGACCGCGCAGGTCGTCGTGCCGACCGCTGACCCGTCGCCGACGGTGGCGACCGGCTCGACGTCGAGGCCGAACGCCTCGAGGACGGCGCCGGACCCGCCCACCAGGACGACGTGTTCGGCGGAGCGGGCGATCCGGCGCGCGACGGCCGCTGACAACGCTCGGTCGGCGTCGTCGACGAACACGGTGCCGGTGCCGACCCGGTCGGCGGACCGCACGACGTCGACGGCTGTGCCGCGCTGCTCGAGCACCCGGACGAGTGCCTCGGCGCCGCTCGCCGACGGGCTGCGGGGGTCGAGCTCCCGCGTGGCGGGCCCCCGTTGCCCGCCCACCGCGGCCGTGAGTCCGGCGAGGAGCACGGCGACGAGGGCGACGACGACCCAGACGCCCCACCGTCGACGTCGGCCCGACGGCGTGGACGAGGCCGGGTCCGGGTCCACGTGCCGGTCCGGGGCGTGCGGCGGTGTCGTCAGGGTGGCGCTCACGCGGGCACCACCGGGGCGTCCGGGCGGACCGGGCGGGTACGGGCCACGGTCCGGGCGGTGTCGAGGACGACGGTCCCGGTGTCCCGGTCGGCCGTGCGACCGAGGTAGCGGACGTCGTCGAAGACCCGGGCGGCACCGTCGAGGGCGTCGTCCAGGTCGGGGAACGACCGGGCCGCGCGCGCCGCGATCGCCCGCGCCGTGGAACCGGGTACGTCCGGCACGAGGTCACGCTCGCCGAGGCCGCGCGCGAGCGCCCGGAAGCCGTCGAGCACCGCCGTGGTCCAGTCGCCCCGAGCAGCAGCGGCCTCCGCGGAGCGCACGAGGTCGGCGCTGGTCCGGGTGTCACCGTCCTCGAAGACGCCGCCGCCGGGCGATCCGGACGTGCGGGCCCGGCGGTGGGGGAGGCCACGAGCGAGGACGACCACGACCGCCACGGCGACGAGGACGACCACCGCGACGACGAGCAGCGTGTGCCCGAACGCTGGGGAGTCGAGTCCGTCGGCGCGGAGTGATCCGAGCCAGTCGAGGAACGCCTTCGACGCCCGGTCCCACCACGTCGGCCGTGCCGCGTCGTACCGCTGGTGCTGGAGCTCCTGCTCGAGCAGTCGGCGCGCCTCGTCGGGGTCGACCGCGCTCACCGCGGTCCGCCCCACTGCGGCGGTGCCCACTGCTGCGGCGGCTGCGGATCCCACTGGGGCTGTGGACCCCACTGTGGCGGCGGCCCCCACTGCGGCTGCGGTCCCCACGCCCCGGGCGGCCCCCACGCACCAGGGGGCGCCGGCGGTAGGGGATCGGCCGGGGCGAAGGGGTCGGTCGGCACTCCGGTGTCGAGGTGCGACGCGATGCGCTGGTCGAGCCCCTCGGTCCGGATCCGACGATCGATCGCCAGGAACGTCAGCACCGAGCCCGAGATGACGTCGGTCGTGCACTGCACCGCCGTGACGAGCAGGGCGCCGACGACCACCACGACGACCGACCACACGCCGCCGTCGGACCCGGAGGTCTGCCCGAGCGGGTCGAACACGCCGCCGACGAGCACCGTGGCGATCGAGAGCGGGAACGACGCGATCGACACCGCGAACGCGAACGCGGCGTTCACGAGCAGCATGATGCCGAAGGTCCGCCAGAACGCCCCTCGGGTCAGCCGCCACGACTGCCCGGCCGCGGAGAACACCCCGCGGCCCTCGAGCGCGATGGTCGGGATGGTGAACGCGAACTTCGTCGTCAGCCACGTCGACACCACCGCGCCGCCGAGTCCCACCACGAGCACCGCGAGCAGGAACCAGCCGAACTCGGCCCGGCTGCTCACGAGCGCGACGACGAAGCCGATGAACACCGCGAGGAACACCCCGCCGAGCAGCACGCCGGCCGCCGCCTGCAGGAGCACCCACGCCACGACCGACCAGCGGCGACCCGCGAGGAGGGCCCAGACGCCACGGAACGTCGCTCGGCGTCCGAGCACCCGCTGCCCGGTGTCCACCGCGACGGGCGCGAGGAGGAACCCACGGAACAGTGCCGCGACGAACGGCAGCCCGACCGAGAGCAGCAGGAACGCCGTGGCGGTGCCGGCGGCGACCGACGCCGCGTCGGCCGAGGACGTGCCCGAGTCGAGCGTGCTGAACACCCGCGCCTGCAGGGTGCCCTGGGAGAGGGTCGACGCCACCTTCGCGAGCACGCCGATCACACCCGTGACGAGGAAGCTCCAGAGCAGCAGCACCCGGGCGTTGCGTCGGAACACGGTGAAGGCACCCCCGAGCACGTCGCCGAGGCCGAGCGGTCGCAGCGGCACCACCGGACGGGACGCGGTCGGCGCCCCGGCGCCCGGACGGGGACCCGCACCGGGCCCTGCACCCGGCCACGGGGCGGACGGCGGCTGCGGGACGGGCTGCTGCGGGCCTCCAGTCGGGCGCTCCTGCGCACCGTCGGACCCCGGTACCTGCCAGCCGGACATGCCCCACCCCCTCCGTCGCACCGCACGCGGACACGCGGTGGTCTCCATCCTGGCGGAAAAGCGTCGACGGCGGGGGCCTCGGCTATCGTGAGGAACGGTGTCGGACCGACACCCACGCTCCACAGGGACGGAAGCCCCCATCACATGACACCGCGCATCCTCGTCGTCGACGACGACCAGGCCCTCGCCGAGATGATCGGCATCGTCCTCCGCTCCGAGGGCTTCGAACCCGAGTTCAGCGCCGACGGCAACGACGCCGTCGACGCGTTCCGGAACTCGGATCCGGACCTCGTGCTCCTCGACGTGATGCTCCCCGGCATCGACGGCATCGAGGTCTGCAAGCGCATCCGCGCCGAGAGCGGGACACCGATCATCATGCTCACCGCGAAGAGCGACACCGCCGACGTCGTCGTCGGGCTGGAGAACGGCGCGGACGACTACGTGGTCAAGCCGTTCAACCCGAAGGAGCTCGTCGCGCGCATCCGCACCCGGCTCCGACCCACGGCCTCCGACTCGACCGTGCTGCACGTCGGGGACCTCACCGTCGACGTCCCCGGGCACGAGGTCCGCCGCGGCGACACCGCGATCGCCCTCACCCCGCTCGAGTTCGACCTCCTCCGCGCCCTCGCCGAGAAGCCGAACCAGGTCTTCACCCGCGAGATGCTCCTCGAGCAGGTGTGGGGCTACCACTACAAGGCGGACACCCGCCTGGTGAACGTGCACGTCCAGCGCCTCCGCGCGAAGATCGAGCACGACCCGGACAACCCGAAGATCGTCACGACCGTCCGCGGCGTCGGGTACCGGGCCGGAGGAGCCTGAGCACCGTGCCGCGACGACCCCCGTCGCGACCCCGCGCGGCACCGAGCGGCACCCTCGGCCGGGTCGGCCGTCGGCTGCGCCGGTGGGCGCGCCGCGGCTGGCGCGGCATCGCCTACCTGTGGCGCCGGTCGCTCATGTTCCGGTCGGTGGCGATCACCGTCGTCACCACCGGTCTCGCGGTCGCCGTCATCGGCACCGCCGTCATGGTGAGTATCTCGAACAACGTCTACGCGCAGCGCCGCGACCAGATCGAGTCCGAGTCGGCCCGCGCGACCCTCGTGGCGCAGAACATCTTCGACGCCGCGACCGCCAGCGAGGACAACAACCAGTCCGAGCTCGAGACGCTGCAGAACGAGGCGCAGCAGGCGATCCTCTCGAACACGACGAGCCCCGGCGGCACCGACGTCGCGATCGAGCGGACCCCTGGTCAGACGACGCCGCAGACCCTGCAGACCATCGTCACGCGCGACTTCCCCGACGCCGTCATCACCGACGCGCTGCGGAAGGAGGTCGCCAAGAACACCGGACGGCTCAGCCTCCAGCCCGTGCAGCTCGACGACGAGGGACGCCGGCAGCCCGGGCTCGCGGTCGGCTCGACGCTCCAGATCCCGAGCGCCGGCCAGTACGAGCTGTACCTCGTCTACGACCTCTCGGACGCCCAGCAGACCCTCGACTTCGTGTCGCAGACGCTGTCGATCGGCGGCGTGGCGCTCATCGTCCTCATCGCCCTCGTCACCAGCCTCGTGGTGCGGCTCGTCGTCGTGCCGATCCGCGGGGCCGCCGAGACGAGCCGCAAGATCGCCGCCGGCCGCCTCGACGAGCGCATCCCGGTGCACGGCGAGGACGACATCGCCACCCTCGCGCGGAGCTTCAACGGCATGGCCGACGCGGTGAGCCGGCAGATCACGCAGCTCGCCGAACTGTCCCGGGTGCAGCAGCGCTTCGTCTCCGACGTCTCGCACGAACTCCGCACGCCCCTCACCACGATCCGTCTCGCGGGTGACGTGCTCTACGACTCCCGGCACGCGTTCGAGCCGGCGGTGGCGCGGTCGGCGGAGCTCCTGCACGCCCAGGTCGAACGCTTCGAGCTCCTCCTCGCCGACCTCCTCGAGATCTCCCGCTACGACGCGCAGGCGGCGCAGCTCGACACCGAGCCGGTCGTCCCCGCGGCGCTCGCCGCAGACATCGTCGAGGAGTTCCGTCCGCTCGCCGAACGCGCCGGGGTCGACCTCCAGCTGCACACACCGGGCGGCCACACGACGATGCAGCTCGACGCCAAGCGCATCCGGCGGATCATGCGGAACCTCGTCGGCAACGCCATCGAGCACGGTGAGGAACGGCCGGTGCAGGTCGTCGTCGACAGCGACGCGCGCACGGTCGCGATCGCGGTGCGCGACCACGGCGTCGGCATGCCCCCGGAGGACGCCGCCCGGGTGTTCGACCGGTTCTGGCGTGCGGACCCGAGCCGCAAGCGCACCATCGGGGGAACCGGGCTCGGGCTCGCGATCAGCCTCGGGGACGCGAACCTGCACGGCGGCCGGATCGACGTGTGGTCCCGGGTCGGCGACGGGTCGGCGTTCGTGCTCACCCTGCCGCGCACTGGTCACGTGTCGACGGCGACGTCCGCGATCCCGCTGCCCGACCTCGACGACCCCTACGACGGTCCCCGCGCCGTCCGCGAGGAGGACGCATGACCCGCCGCACCGCAGCCGGCCGCACCGCCGCGGACCAGGGCGGCGCCCGCGCGACCGCGGGCGCCGCCGCCCGCCCGACCACCGGCGCCGCGGCCCGCGCCCCGCGCGGCGGCCTCCGCCGCAGCCTCGCGGTCGCGCTCGCCGCCCTGACGCTCGTCGCGCTCGCCGCGTGCGCCGCGATCCCGGTCTCCGGCGACGTCCGCTCCGGACAGTCCATCAAGGACGAGTCCGTCTCCGGCGTCGAGCTGCGTCCCGACGGCCCCTCCGGCGGCGAGGACCAGACCGCCGTGCTCCGCGGCTTCATCGCGGCGGCGACCGGCGCACAGAACAACTACGCGACCGCTCGCGAGTTCCTGTCCTCCGGCTTCTCGCAGAAGTGGAACCCGCGGCAGGGCGTCACGATCAGCGACGGCAGCGGGCAGGTCGAGCGCGTCGGTGCGAACGAGCTGACGTACACGCTGACCGCGAGCGCCTCGGTCGACGCGGACGGCGAGTACACGCAGGCCGTCCGGCCGACCACCTCGACGCTGACGTTCCAGTTCGTCCGGGAGGGCGACGACTGGCGCATCGCGTACGCCCCCGACGGCATCATCCTGTCGCCGGTGCGCTTCCAGTCGGTCTTCCAGCAGCACGCGCTCTACTTCTTCGACCCGACCGGCGATTCCCTCGTCCCCGACGTCCGCTGGTTCCTCGCCCAGTCCTCGGTGGCCACCCGGGTCGTCAGCGCGCTCCTCGCCGGCCCGGCGGACTGGCTCGACGGCGCGGTGGTCTCCGCGTTCCCGAAGGGCACCCAACTGTCGCTCAACGCCGTGACGATCGAGAACGGCACCGCGCAGGTCGACCTCTCGAGCGCCGCCCTCCGAGCCAGCACGGCCGACCGGGTCCGGATGCGCGAACAACTCGCGAAGTCGCTCGCCACGGTCGCGTCCGTGTCGTCGGTGACGTTGACGGTCGAGGGCGCGAGCCTGTCCGTCCCGTCGAGCGGGTCGTCGGACGCGCAGCAGAACCCGGACGTCGACCCACGCCCCCTCGTCGAGGCCCGCGGCAAGGTCGGGTACGCGGCCGGTACCGGCTCCGTGTCCGCGCTCGGCGGTGGGATGAGCCAGCAGATCGTCGCGCTCGACCCGGACGCGGTCGCCCTGAGCGCCTCGGGGACGTTCGCGGCGGTCCGGAGCGACGAGGGCGTGTTCGTCGTCCGCTCGGGGCAGCAGCGTCTCCGCGTGGACACCCGCACCGACCTCGTTGCGCCGTCCGTCGACGACGTCGGCGGGGGCTCCGTCTGGGTCGCGAGCGAGGACCAGCCGTCGAAGGTGCGGTCGTACTCGCTGACCGGCGAACCCCACGACGTGTCGACGACGCTGCCGTCGGGCAAGCTCGTCTCCTTCCAGGTCTCCCGGGACTCCACCCGCGCGCTCGCGCTCCTGCAGACCGCGGACGGACCGGCGCTCTACGTGATGGCGATCGAGCGCGACCGCGACCGGGTGCCGACGGCGCTCGGCCCGCCGGTGCGGGTGCAGGCCGCGTCCGAGGACGCCGTCTCCGCGACCTGGGTCAGCGACGTCGACGTGGCCTCGGTCGGGCAGACCGAGAGCGGCCCGGAGATCGTGCGCACCACGATCGGTGGCCGCGCCACGACGCTCCCGCAGCCCGACGGTCGGGCGACGACGATCGTCGGCGGCAGTGGCGGGTCGCTGCTGCTGCGCATGTCGAACGGGCAGGTCCTGCAGTCGACGGGCGGTGGGTGGGAGCCCACCGGCGTCACGGCGAGCGTGCTCGGCACCCAGCGCTGACGGCACCCAGCGCTGACGGCGCCACAGCACCGGCTGCCTGCACTGGGTGCCCGCATCGGCTGCTTGCACCGGCTCTCCTGCACCGGCGACCCGGCCTGGAGGCCCGTCCACCGTCCGGCGGACCGCCGCCCGTCCGGCCCGAGGCCGGTGCAGCATCGCGCGGGTGACCACGCCGCGCCCGTCCCCTCCCCGTGACCCGACCGCCGCGCTGCGCGCGGTGGTCGGGCTCGTCCTCCCGGTCGACTGCGTCGGCTGCGGGGTGCCCGACCGGGCCCTCTGCGCCACCTGCCGGACGCACGTCGCGGCTCGACCACCGCGGGTCCGACTGATCGCCGGTGTCCGGACGGACGCGGCGTTCGAGTACGAGGGGCTCGTCCGCACCCTCGTGCTCGAGCTGAAGCTCCGCTCCCGCGTCGACCTCGCCGGCCCGCTCGCCCGGCGGTTCGGCGCGCTGGTGCGGCGGGCGCTCGCCGAGGCACCGGACGGCACGGTCGTGCTCCGGGTGCCGCCGTCCGCCCGTGGTGCCCGGCGACGCGGCTTCGACCCCGTGGTGCTGCTCCTCCGACGGGGACGGGCGCCGGTCGGGTCCGCCCTGGTGCGCTGCGACGGTCGGTCCGGCGGGGGTGGCCGCCGGGCCGGGGCCGGTACTCGGAGCGGGAACGGGCAGAAGGAGCGCACGGCCACCGAGCGCGTGGCGGCGACGGTGGGTGCGCTGCGGGCCGTCGGGGTCGCGGACCGGACCGTGGTGCTGGTCGACGACGTCGTGACGACGGGCGTGACCCTCGCCGAGGCGGTCCGAGCGGTCCGGGCGGCGGGCGGGACGGTGGTGCGGTGCGTGGCCGTCGCGAGCGTCGAGGACTGACCCCGACGTGCACGGACGGTGACGCCTGGGTGTCCGGTGGGTGTCCCGCCGGGATCGCGTGGACGTCGTGACAACCGTCCGCGCACGGGTCTAGCCTCGCGGCAAGGCGTCAGAGATCGCCGGACGGAGGCGACGCGCCGAGCGTGGATGGGAGCCGCCACATGGACGTGACGATCACAGGCCGGAACGTCGGGGTCACCGACCGATTCCGGACCTACGTCGAACAGAAGTCCGAGAAGATCGACGTGCTCGCCGACCGGGCCCTCGCCTTCGAGGTGCGGATCAGCCGTCACAACGAGAAGAGCGGCGGCGCCGGGGGCGAGGACCGTGTCGAGCTCATGCTGATCGGCCCCGGGCCGCTCGTCCGGGCCGAGTCGGCGGCGTCGGACAAGTACGCGGCCTTCGACCTGGCCTTCGCCCGGTTGACCGAACGACTCCGACGAGCACGTGATCGCCGCAAGGTGCACCGCGGCCGCCACCGTCCGACCTCGGTGGGCGAGGCCTCGGGTTCGGCGTTCGAGAACCTCGGCGTGACCCCGGCGGACGGGAAGCTCCTGCAGTCGGTCGCGACCGGCGCGGTGCCGACGGTGGACGCCGACGCGCACGACGAACCCGAGGACGAGGCGTACTGCCCGGTCGTCATCCGCGAGAAGGTCTTCGAGGCCGCGCCGATGACCGTCGACGACGCGCTCTACCACATGGAACTCGTCGGTCACGACTTCTACCTGTTCGTCGACGCGGCCACCGGACGCCCGAGCGTCGTCTACCGCCGCAAGGGTTGGGACTACGGCGTGATCGGCATCGACGACCCCTCGTCGGCCCGGACGGACGCGGTGAGCGAGCCGGCTGCGGCGCTCGCCTGACGGCACCGCACCACCCCGCGACGACCCGGTGCGCGGCCCGTTCGCGGGCCGCGCACCGCCGTGCGTCTCCCAGCGTCGGTCGTCGCGGGGTTGCTAGCATGACTGGCTGATCGCATCGCGCAGACGGCGCGAGACGACCTCGTAAGGAGCTCACGTGGCAAACGTGCTGGAGAAGGTCCTCCGCATCGGTGAAGGACGAACCCTCCGCCGCCTGAAGGCCTACGCCTCGGCGATCAACGACCTGGAAGACGACTTCGCGTCCCTCACCGACGAGGAACTCCAGGACGAGACGAAGGAGCTCCGGGAGCGCTACGCGAACGGCGAGACCCTCGACGACCTCCTGCCAGAGGCGTTCGCCGCCGTGCGCGAGGCCTCGAAGCGCACCCTCGGCATGCGGCACTTCGACGTGCAGCTCATGGGCGGTGCGGCGCTCCACCTCGGCAACATCGCCGAGATGAAGACCGGTGAGGGCAAGACGCTCGTCGCCACGACGGCCGCGTACCTCAACGCGATCCCGTCCCGCGGCGTGCACGTCATCACCGTCAACGACTTCCTCGCGTCCTACCAGTCGGAGCTCATGGGCCGCGTGTTCCGCGCGCTCGGCATGACCACGGGCTGCATCATCGCGAACCAGTCCCCGGCCGAGCGACGCGAGCAGTACGCGGCCGACATCACCTACGGCACGAACAACGAGTTCGGCTTCGACTACCTGCGCGACAACATGGCGTGGCAGGCGTCCGACATGGTGCAGCGCGGCCACTTCTTCGCGATCGTCGACGAGGTCGACTCGATCCTCATCGACGAGGCCCGCACGCCGCTCATCATCTCCGGCCCCTCCTCGGGCGAGGCGAACCGCTGGTTCACCGAGTTCGCCTCGATCGCCAAGCGCCTCACCCCGGGCGAGGACTACGAGGTCGACGAGAAGAAGCGCACCGTCGGCGTGCTCGAGCCCGGCATCGAGAAGGTCGAGGACTACCTCGGCATCGACAACCTCTACGAGTCGGCGAACACCCCGCTCATCTCGTTCCTCAACAACTCGATCAAGGCCGTCTCGCTGTTCAAGCGCGACAAGGACTACGTCGTCATGAACGGCGAGGTCCTGATCGTCGACGAGCACACCGGCCGCATCCTGATGGGCCGCCGCTACAACGAGGGCATCCACCAGGCGATCGAGGCGAAGGAGGGTGTCGAGGTCAAGGCCGAGAACCAGACCCTCGCGACCGTCACGCTGCAGAACTACTTCCGCCTGTACCAGAAGCTCTCCGGCATGACCGGTACCGCGGAGACCGAAGCGGCCGAGTTCATGTCGACGTACAAGCTCGGCGTGGTCCCGATCCCGACGAACAAGCCGATGCAGCGCATCGACCAGACCGACCTCGTCTACAAGAACGAGAAGGCGAAGTTCGAGCAGGTCGCCGAGGACATCGCCGAGCGCCACGAGAAGGGCCAGCCGGTCCTGGTCGGCACCACGAGCGTCGAGAAGTCCGAGTACCTATCGAAGCTCCTCGCGAAGAAGGGCGTCAAGCACGAGGTCCTCAACGCGAAGAACCACGCACGAGAGGCCGCGATCGTCGCGCAGGCCGGTCGACTCGGCGCGGTGACGGTCGCCACCAACATGGCCGGCCGCGGTACCGACATCATGCTCGGCGGAAACTCCGAGTTCCTCGCCGTGCAGGAGATGCACGCGAAGGGCCTGTCCCCGACGGAGACGCCGGAGGAGTACGAGGCCGCGTGGGACGACGTGTTCGACCGCGTCAAGGCCGAGATCAAGGACGAGGCCGACAAGGTCCGCGACGCCGGCGGTCTGTACGTCCTCGGCACCGAGCGCCACGAGTCCCGCCGCATCGACAACCAGCTGCGCGGTCGTTCCGGCCGTCAGGGCGACCCCGGTGAGAGCCGCTTCTACCTGTCGCTCACCGACGACCTGATGCGCCTGTTCAACTCCGGCGCCGCCGAGAGCCTCATGGGCCGCTCGAACGTCCCGGACGACCTCGCGATCGAGAACAAGCTCGTCGGCCGTGCGATCCGCTCGGCGCAGGCGCAGGTCGAGAGCCGCAACGCCGAGATCCGCAAGAACGTCCTCAAGTACGACGACGTCCTGAACCGGCAGCGTGAGGCGATCTACAGCGACCGACGGCACATCCTCGAGGGCGACGACATCCACGACCGTGCGCAGACGTTCCTCAAGAGCGTCGTCGACGACGTCATCGACACCCACACCGGTGAGGGCTCGCCGGACGACTGGGACCTCGACGCCATGTGGACCGAGCTCGGGACGCTCTTCCCGATCTCGATCTCCATCGACGAGGTCATCACCGAGGCCGGGTCCAAGGGCAAGGCGACGCGCGAGTTCCTCGGCCGCGAGATCCTGTCGGACGCGCAGCTGGCGTACCAGAAGCGCGAGGAGCTCCTCGGCGACGAGGCCATGCGCGAGCTCGAGCGTCGCGTGGTGCTCTCCGTCATCGACCGCCGCTGGCGGGACCACCTCTACGAGATGGACTACCTCAAGGACGGCATCGGCCTCCGCGCGATGGCGCAGCGTGACCCGCTGGTCGAGTACCAGCGCGAGGGCTACGCCCTGTTCCAGAGCATGATGGGCCAGATCCGCGAGGAGTCCGTCGGCTACCTCTTCAACCTCGAGGTGCAGGTGCAGTCGGACGGCGAGAACGCCGTCATCGAGGCCAAGGGACTCGGCGAGGAAGGGACGAGCGGCCTGGAGTACTCGGCACCGTCCATCGACGGCGAGGTCGAGGTCCGCGACGAGCAGGGCCGCCTGGAGCAGGCCGCGACGGCACGGGCGCAGCGTGCGCAGGCCGAGGCCGAGGAGCAGCAGGGTCCGGAGCAGGGTTCCGCGTTCGGCAACGCCGCGACGGCCTCCGGCCAGGCGGCAGCGAACAACCGCGCCGAGCGTCGCGCGGCGAAGCGCGGCTGACGCAGCAGCAGACGGACGGGAGGCGCGGTGCCAGCTGGCACCGCGCCTCCCGTCCGTCTGCGCGCACGCGTCTGCGCGCACGCCCAGAGCACGAGACTCGCCCTCAGCGACCGACCTCGTGCTCCCCAGCGCGAGGAACGTCGCTCACCACGAGACTCGTGCGGCGGCGGCAGACGGCTGCGTGATCAGAGCACGCCGACCGCGGTCGCGCGCCAGCGCGCGTTCCGCACCTCGAGCCGGATCGCGACCGCTCGCGCGTGACTCCGCCCGTGTACGACCACCGTGGCCTCGACGACGCCGTCCGCGGGCGAGCAGCACACGACGCGTTCCGCTCGGAGCGACGGGCGCTGGAGGGGACTGCGGCGCGCCGAGCGACTCCGCGCCGCGAGGGCGGACCGCTGCTGGAGGTGCCGGTGCACGTCCTCGGTGACCCAGCGGGCGATGCTGTCGACCTCTCGGGCACCGCTGAGGATCTCCACCACGCAGAGCGCGAGTGCCCGCGCGGTCTGCCCGGGATCGGGGAGCGCCACGGGCCCCGCTGGACCGGGGAGCGCCGGATCGACGCTGTGCGGCACCGCGCGCAGCGGCGGCGGCGGCGGGACGGTGTCCTCCTCCGGATGATCATCGTCTGGTCGTACTGCTCGTTGCGCCACCCCGGCCCCTTCCGTTGAGGCTGAGCGTATGGTGAGTGCAACATTCGAAATACCGCAGGTCTGTCACCTGTGGACAACGCGGCGTTGTCCACACAGGGCGACACCTAGACTTGGCACGTGTCGACCCTCAGTGACCTCGTCCTCGCGCAAGGCCGTTCTTCCGAAGCCGACGTAGAGTGGCTCCACCTGCTCGTCGGGGACTGGCAGCTGCTCGCCGACCTCTCGTTCGCCGACATGGTGCTCTGGGTCCCCACGGCAGAGGACGGCTCGTTCGTGGCCGTCGCGCACGCCCGTCCGAGTTCCGCCGCGACGCTGTTCTACCGGGACATCGTCGGCCAGGAGATCCGCGAGGAGTGGCGCGAGCAGGTGACGGAGTGCTTCGTCGGCAGCCGGGTCGTCGACTCCGCCGAGCCCGACTGGTACGAGGACACCCCGACCCGCGTGCGGGCGATCCCGGTGCTCCGACGGCTCTCGGCGAACAGCGCGGAGACCACCGACCGTCCGATCGCCGTCGTCACGCGGCACTCGAACCAGGACGAGATGCGGACGCCGAGCCGGCAGGAGCTGAACTTCACGGCCGGTGCCAACGACCTCTTCGGCATGATCGCCACGGGGGACTTCCCGGACCTCGGTGCTCCGGCCGGTCCGCGTCGAGGGGCACCGCGTGCGAGCGACGGACTCCTGCGCCTCGACACGAACGGCGTGGTGACCTTCGCGAGCCCGAACGGCCTCAGCGCGTTCAACCGCATGGGCTTCGAGGGCGAACTCGAACGCAAGTCCCTGGCCGAGGTGACGACCGAGCTCATCGGGTCGAAGCTCGACGTCGACGAGTCACTCCCGCTCGTGGTCACCGGGCGTGCGCCCTGGCGTGCCGACGTCGAGGCGAGGGGCGTCACGGTGTCGCTGCGCTCGATCCCGCTCCGCGACCACGGTGAGCGCATCGGCGCGATCGTGCTCTGCCGCGACGTGTCCGAGCTGCGCCACCAGGAGCGCGAGCTCATCACGAAGGACGCGACGATCCGCGAGATCCACCACCGCGTGAAGAACAACCTCCAGACGGTGGCGTCCCTCCTCCGCATCCAGGCGCGACGCACCCACTCGGAGGAGGCCCGCACGTCGCTGCAGAACGCCATGCGCCGGGTCGCGGCGATCGCGGTCGTGCACGACACCCTCTCGACCGGGCTGAGCCAGAACGTCGACTTCGACCAGGTGTTCGACTCGGTGCTCAAGCTCGTGACCGAGGTCGCGGCGTCCCACAACACCACCGTCCGCCCGAAGAAGACCGGCGAGTTCGGCGTCCTGCCCTCGGAAGCGGCGACCCCGCTCGCGCTCGGCCTCACCGAACTCGTGACGAACGCGGTCGAGCACGGGCTGGACGGCCGCGACGGCGAGGTCGAGATCGTCGCCGACCGGTACGACGACCACCTCGAGATCCAGGTGCGCGACAACGGTCGAGGGCTGCCGGAGGGCAAGGTCGGGTCCGGTCTCGGCACGCAGATCGTCCGCACGCTCATCCAGGGCGAGCTCGGCGGGACGATCGACTGGCACACGCTCACGGGCAGCGGGACCGAGGTCGGCATCTCGATCCCGTTCCGCTGGCTGACGGCAGCGCCCGCGGCGTAACGCCCGCGGCGGCCGCTCGCACAACCGAAGTCGATCGGCACCACGGGAAACCGTGGTGCCGATCGACTTTGCTCGTGCAGAACCGAAGCGCACCGCGCACCGCACGCACCACCCCCCCCTCTCCCGCACACGACGAAGCCCGCCGCCCCAGGGGGGCGACGGGCTTCGGGGACCGCAGGTCAGGAAGCGCGACGAGCGCGGGCGGCGCGGCGCTTCAGCGCACGACGCTCGTCCTCGCTGAGGCCGCCCCAGACACCGGAGTCCTGGTTGTTCTCGAGGGCGTACTGCAGGCACATCTCGGTGACGGTGCACCGGGCGCAGACGGACTTCGCCTTCTCGATCTGGTCAACTGCGGGGCCGGTGTTCCCGACCGGGAAGAAGAGCTCGGGGTCCGCGGTGAGGCAGGCAGCCTGGTCACGCCAGTCCATGTGTGGTGCTCCTTGATGTCGATGCTCGAACGGCAGCCGTGGACGTGGTTCGGGGGATCGGAACGCTGGGCATGCTGAGCATGAGGGGACACCCTGTGGGGGAGGGATCCGCTGGAAGCGAGTCTGACGCCCGCGGAACGCTCGGGGGAGGAGCGTCGAACCACGGGAGACGCACACCACATCGTGCCGTCCGAACGACCTCGAATATCGTTCCATACTGGTAGGGGCAAATCAAGGGTTCCGACGCTGGAGGATCGCTGTGCACGACACCACACCCGCCGAGTCCGCGGACCCCGGACAGCGCTCGCCCGCGTTCACGGTGCTGCAGGTCGTGCTCGGCCTCGAGTTCCTCGCGCTGGCCGGCGTCACGGTCTGGCTCCTCGTCGAACTGGTCACCTCGCCGGCGACGAGTCTCGCCTCCGGGATCGCGCTGACGATCCTCACCGCGATCGCGGCGCTCTGGCTCGGCGCGCTCTTCGTCGGGTTGCGGAACCGCCGTCCGTGGGTGCGCTCCGGGATCATCGTCTGGCAGGTGATGCAGGGCGCGCTCGCGATCGGTGCGTTCCAGGGAGTCTTCCGCGTCGCCTGGTTCGGCTGGCTGCTGCTCATCCCCGCGCTGCTCGCCATCACGCTCGTGCTCTCGCGGCGGGTCACGGCCGCCCTCGTCCGCCAGGACGGCGACGGGGACTGAGTCCGCCAGGACGGCGACGCGGGCTGACGCAACCGCCTGGAGGCCCGGTGCCGGTCCCGTGGACCGGTACCGGGCCTCCAGTGCGTGCGCTCCGCCGATCAGACCAGGCCGAGCTTCTTCCGCAGGCTGGCGACGTGGCCGGTGGCCTTCACGTTGTAGAGCGGCAGCTGCACGGTGCCGTCCTCGTCGACGACGATCGTCGAGCGGATGGTGCCGGTGACGATCTTCCCGTAGTTGTTCTTCTCGCCCCATGCGCCGTACGCCTTGTGCACGGCGAGGTCGGGGTCGCTCAGCAGCGGGAACGTGAGCGCCTGCTCGTGGCGGAACTTCGCGAGTGCGGGCAGCTCGTCCTTCGAGACGCCGAGGACCTCGTAGCCGGCCGCCTGCAGCGACGACATGTTGTCGCGGAAGTCGCACGCCTCGGTGGTGCACCCCGGGGTGGAGGCCGCCGGGTAGAAGTACACGATGACCTTCTTCCCCCGCAGCGTGGACAGTGCGTGCTCCGTGCCGTCCTGGTCCGGGAGGGTGAAGTCGGGGGCGGTGTCGCCGGCGGCGAGACGGTCGGTCATGGTGCTCCTGTTCGATCGTGGTGCCCGGTGGTCATGAGCACCCCGAAGCCATGCTATTGTTGTTTCCCGTTGCAGCACGGTGAAACGGAACGCAGCGAACGCACCTCTAGCTCAATTGGCAGAGCAACTGACTCTTAATCAGTGGGTTCTGGGTTCAAGTCCCAGGGGGTGCACCAGCAAGGCCCCGGTCCGAACGGACCGGGGCCTTCGTCGTTCCCGGGCTCGGACGACCGCGAGCGACGACACGCCCGAGTGGTACTCCGGCCCCGAAATCAGTCGGGTCGGACGTCGACGATCCGCTCCTCGCCGAACACCGGGTCGACGGCTCCCGCCGTCACCGCCGCGAGGTCCGCTCGGAGGCGCGACCGTTCGGCTGCCGGCACCCACAGCTCGAACGCCGCGGCTGCTCCGTACACCGGCTCGCCGAGCACCGCGTCGTGGTGGCGGACCCAGTCGCGGAGGACGTTGTCGATCCGCCCGGCCTCGGCGTGCGGCACCGCGACCGTCGCGCGGGTCAACGACCGTCGGGGCACGACCACCGCGCGGTCGAGGGTCTCCGACACCGAGGTCGAGTACGCCCGGACGAGTCCGCCGGCCCCGAGCTTCACGCCGCCGAAGTACCGCGTGACCACCGCGACCAGGTCGGTGAGACCACGGCGACGCAGGACCTCGAGCATCGGGACCCCGGCGGTACCGCTCGGTTCGCCGTCGTCGGAGGAGCGCGCCTGGTCGCCCAGGACGCCGGTCACCATCGCCGTGCAGTGGTGCCGCGCGTCCCAGTGCCGCTTCCGGACCTCCGTGACCACGCGCTCGGCGTCGGCGACGTCCACCACCGGTGCGACGGTGGTGATGAAGCGCGACTTCGTGACGACGACCTCGTGCTCGACCGGGGCGGCGATGGTGGAGGGGAGGGACGCGCTCACCGGATCGAGGCTACCGGCGCTACCATGACCTGCACTGCTGGCGACTGGGGAGGAGTCCGATCGACATGGACGACATCGTCGACGACCGGGGTGGCGCGCTGGACGCCGCGGAGCTCGCCCGGCGGCTCAACCTGCTGCTCGACTTCGAGGAGTCGCAGCGCGGCGCCCCCGTGCCGTTCGCCGCGGTCGAGGAGTACGTCGCCGCCCACGGTGGATCGCTCTCTCGGGCGAAGTGGACGTACATGCTCTCCGGCGACGGCCGGCGCAACCGCGACTCCGGTCTGCTCCGTCTGCTCGCCGGGTTCTTCGAGGTCGACGAGCGGTTCCTGCTCGAGGACAGCGCGGTCCCGGAGCGGATCAGCGCGCAGCTCGCCCTCGTTCGCTCCCTGCGGTCGGCGCGGGTGAGCGGCTTCGCGGCCCGGACCTTCCCGGGGGAGCTCTCGGCCGAGGCGCTGCGGCGGATCGCCGAGGTGCTCGAGGAGGAGTCGCAGCGGGGGAGCGTCGCGTGAGCGCCGACTTCGTCGAGGCGTTCTGGGCACGGGCGGACGCCGAGGGCTGGTCGGACGTCGACGACGCCGTCGCCGCGGCGGCCGCGATCGTCGGGAAGCCCATCGTGGTCCGTGAAGAGGCGTTCCTCGCGGAGGAACCCGTGTGTGGCTTCGTCGCCACGCTCGAGCACCGGCACCTCGTGATGATCTCGCCGACGCCGTCCCAGACCTTCCGGTCGTTCGTCATCGGGCACGAGCTCGGGCACGTGCTGCACCGGCACCAGGAGGCCCAGGCGCAGTCGGCGTACATCCGTGACGTGATCCCGGACCTGCCCGAGTACAAGGTCGAGCGGGCGATGGCCCGCGGGCTGTTCGACAACGCGTTCGAACGGGAGGCCGAGTTGTTCGCCGACCGGCTGGCGCAGGTCATCCGTGCTGCCCGGACCCGTCCGAGCGACTTCCGCGGGGTCTTCGGGTGAGTGCCGACCGCCACCCGGTGGTGCCGCGGTGATCCTGGCCGTCGCCCAGGCGCTCCTGCTCGTCGTCGGCACGGTCGTGCTCTTCGTCCTCCAGCGGGGACAGGACCGTACCCTCGCCGTGACCTTCCTGCTCTTCGCGGCGACGATCGTGACGAACGTGGACCCGCTCTACCGGTGGGTCGATCCGCTGTTCGGCGGTTTCAACCTCGTCACGGTGGTGAGCGACTGTCTCATGGTCGCGGGGACGAGCACGCTGCTGTGGGGCGTCGCGAAGGCCGTCGGGTTCGGTCGACGCTGGCTGCGGACCGCGATCGTCGTGGTGTTCGCGGTGGTGCTCGTCGTCGTCGTGACGGCCTTCACCGTGCTCGAGAAGCCGCCGACCACGACGACGTTCATGCTCGACGCCGGGGCGCACCCGGCTGCCGTGGTCTACTCGGTGTCGCAGACGGTGTACCTCGGCGTGGCACTCGGCGCGACCGGGCTCATCTGCCTCCTCCGCCTGCGTGAGGCCCGCGGGCTGGTCGACCGGATCGGCCTCTGGGTGCTCGTGCTCGGCGGCGTGCTCGGCGTCGTCCGCATGGTCGTGGTCGTCGTGATGGACGTCGCGCACCTCGTCGGGGACCTCGCCGTGACCCGGTCGCTGGCGGTGCCGTACGACGTCACGACGCCGGGAGCCGTGCTGTGCGTCGCGTCGGGGATGCTCCTCCTCGTCATCGGCCACCAGATGTGGCGCGCGCGTCGGACGGGCACGGTGGAGCGGGCGATCCGGAGCCTGCAACCGCTCCACGACCGGATCGGGACGGACAACGCGTACCCCGCGACCTCCGACCCGGAGACGCGCCTGAGCCGCACGATCGTCGAGATCAACGACGGGGCGCGGGCCAGCCGGACGGTGCTGACGCCGGAGGAGCGCGCGGTCCTCGCCGCCGCCGAGGGAGCGCTCGACCCCGCCTGAGGTCGACGGTCGCCGACGCGCCGTGTAGGGTCTGTAGCAATTGCTACAGACCGGTGGGTCTCGACCGCGTTGGGGGCGGCCGAGCCCCACCGGCCGGCACAGCACCAGCCGGTGCGACAGCGACGGTCGTTACGATCGGTACGTGCTCGTCTTCGCCGCCCTCGTCCTGTTCATCGGCGCCGTCTTCAACGTCGTCGCCTGGCCGCGCTTCTTCCAGCGCGTCGCGAAGGACCCGCGGGCGCGCGACGCCGCGGGCCGGCCGACGACGTTCTGGCGCGTGCACCTCGTCCTCGTCGTGATCGCGCTGGCGATCGCGGCCGCGTCGGTGGTGGCGGGCATCCTCCTGCTGGTCTGACCCGGCACACCCCGCGTCGTGCGCACGCGGCGGACGGGAGGCCCGTGGCGGCGCCGCCACGGGCCTCCCGTCCGCCATGTGGTGCGGCAGCACCGTCCGGTCCGCGTGACGGACGTCGGTGGTCCGGGGTAGACCGGGTGCCACCGGCGACAGGAGGACCCCGTGACGGACGCGACACCCCGCACCTACCCCCAGGGCGTGCCGAGCTGGATCGACCTGCGCACGCCCGACCCGGACGCCGCCGAGGCGTTCTACGGCGGCCTCTTCGGCTGGTCGTTCGAGGAACGCCTGCCGCCCGGCGTCCCGGGGTCGTACCGGATCGCGAGCGTCGACGGACGCGAGGTCGGCGCGGTGGCGTCGAGCGGCGACCCGGCGCGGTGGCAGACGTACGTCGCGGTCGACGACGCCGATGCGGTGGCAGCGCGGGTCGTGGCGCTCGGCGGGACCGCCACCGCGCCCGAGGACGCCGGTGCCGGCGGTGCCGCGGGCCGCAGCGTCGACTGCGTCGATCCGCGCGGGGCGGCGTTCGGGCTCTGGCAGGCCCGTGCCCGGCTCGGGTCGCAGCACATCAACGCACCGGGCGGTTGGGTGTTCAGCGACCTCCGCGCCACCGAGCCGGACGCGGCACTCGCGTTCTACGCCGACCTGTTCGGCTGGCTCGTGTCCGACATGCAGGAGGGACCCGGAGCGATGCTCCGGCTGCCCGGCTACGGCGACCACCTCGCGGCGACGTCCGACCCGTCGATCCAGGAACGGCAGGTCGGGGCTCCGGAGGGGTTCGCCGACGTCATCGGCGCGCTCGACCGCCTCGACGCCGGCCACGACGACTGGCACGTGGCGTTCAGTTGTGCCGACCGCGACGCCGCGGCGACCAGGGTCGAGGAGCTCGGTGGGTGCATCACCGGGACGTGGGAGGGCTACTGGACGCGGGCGGCCGAGGTCGAGGACGCCCAGGGCGCGCCGTTCCGCCTGACGCAGTTCGTGCCGCGCGGCTGACCGCGGAGCTCAGTCCGCCAGGGGCGCCCCGAGCACCCGGCGGAGGGCGTGGTCGGCCACCCGCTCGTCCGTGGTGTCGAGCAGCACGCGGTAGGTGTCGTCGTCGGTGACGAACTCGACGCACACCGCGTCGTCGTCGCACGGGCCGATCCGCCAGCCACGCACCGATCCCATCGGCACTTCGGTGCGGCCGGACCGCTCGTAGCTCGTCTCGGCGGTGACCCGGTCGTCGAAGACGCGCACGCGACCGAACGTGCCGCGCCAGGTCAGCTGCAGGTCGAGTGAGGGGATGAGCGACGGGTCCGGCACCCGCCGATGCTACCGGCGGACGCCGGACCCGTCACGGACGATCCGGTGGACGCGCGTCACTTCCCGGACTGGTCACCCGTCCCGTCACGGCGCACCTGGTTCGCGGGGTCGCGTCCGGTGACTGGGTACGGCCCGGTGACGCCCTCGCGGAGGGCCGCGATGCGGAGGATCCGGTCGCGCTGCAGGAACCAGCCGACGATCAGGAGCGGGATGATGATCACGAGGGACGCGATCGTGTAGGTGCCGACCGGGTAGTCGATCGCCATGAGCACGATGACCGACGCGAGGAACGCCAGCGTGAGCCACGCGGTCACCGGTGCGCCGGGCAGGCGGAACGTGGGCTCCTTCGCGAGGCCCTGCTTCGCCCAGCTCCGGAGCTTCATCTGGCAGAGGATGATCGTGCCCCACGCCGTGATGATGCCGAGGCTCGCCACGTTGAGGGCGATCTCGAACGCCTGGGACGGCACGAAGTAGTTGAGCACGACGCCGACGACCGTGAAGCCCGCGGTGAGCAGGATGCCCGCGTACGGGACGCCGCCGCGCGACATCTTCGTGGTCCACTTCGGCGCGGAGCCGTTCATGCCCATCGAGTGCAGCGCGCGGCCGGTCGAGTAGAGGCCGGCGTTCAGCGACGACAGCGCCGCCGTGAGCACGACGAAGTTCATGATCGACCCGACGACCTGCCCGACCTGCGGGTTGCCGATCGACGAGAAGAACGTCACGAACGGGCTCTCGCCCTCCTTGTAGGAGGTGTACGGCAGCAGGAGCGAGAGCAGCACGACCGAGCCGACGTAGAACACCGCGATGCGGAAGACGACGGAGTTGATCGCGCGCGGGATGACCTTCTCGGTGTCCTGCGTCTCGCCCGAAGCCGTGCCGACGAGCTCGATCGCCGCGTACGCGAACACGACGCCCTGGATCACGAGGACCGCGGGCAACAGGCCGTTCGGGAACACGCCGTCGTTGTTCTGCAGGATCGAGAAGCCGGTCTGCACCGCCTGCCCGCCGGTCTCGACGGGGAACGCGAAGATGAGCCACACCAGCGCGACCACGAGGAACGCGACGAGGGCGGCAACCTTGATGAGTGCGAACCAGAACTCGAGCTCGCCGAAGACCTTGACCGCGACGAGGTTGGCCGCGAGGACGACGACGAGGGCGATGAGCGCCATCAGCCACTGCGGCGCCGAGGTGAACGGCTTCCAGTACTGCATGTAGAGCGCGACCGCGGTGGTGTCCACGATCGAGGTCATCGCCCAGTTCAGGAAGTACATCCACCCGGCGGCGTACGCGAACTTCTCGCCGTAGAACTCGCGCGCGTACGAGATGAACGACCCGGAGGAGGGGCGGTGCAGCACGAGCTCGCCGAGGGCACGGAGGATGAAGAACGCGAAGATCCCGGCCACCAGGTAGGTGATGGCGAGCGCGGGACCCGCGGAGTTGAGCCGTCCACCGGCACCGAGGAAGAGGCCGGTGCCGATGGCCCCGCCGATCGCGATCATCTGCAACTGCCGGGGCTTCAGACCGTGCTGGTAGCCCTCCTGCTCGTGCGAGAAGTCCTGCGCGGGGGCGCGACGGGCTCCCGTGTCGTTCTGCGCTGTCATGCGCGACACGCTACAGGTGCGAGCGACCCGGGGTGGCACACAACCCGCCCCGCTGGACCCGGGGGACCGTCGTCTTGGTTGCATGGAGGGATGGACATCCTCCTCCGACTCCTCGTCGCGGTCGGGTTCGCCCTGCTCGTCACGGCCGTCGCCGCGCTCGTCACCCACCTCGTCTTCCGCTCCCTCGCCCGTCGTGAACGCTGGGCGTCCGTGCTCTCCCGTCGGACGAAGCACCCCTTCCGCACCGTGCTGCTCATCGCCCTGCTCTGGACGGCCTTCGCCACGAGCGTCCCGGACACCCGTGCGTACCCGTGGCGCGACGAGGTCTCGCACGTGTTCCTCATCGCGGTGATCGGTACCGGCTGCTGGCTCGCCTGCGAGGTCGCGATCTTCCTCGAGTCCCTCGGCCTGCACCGCTACCGGACGGACGTGCCCGACAACCGCGTCGCCCGCCGGGTCAAGACCCAGGTGCTCGTCCTGCGCCGCCTGACCGTCGCGGTGCTCGTCATCATCGCGGTCGGCGCGATCCTGCTGACCTTCCCCGGGGTCGAGGCCGCCGGCGCGAGCGTGCTCGCCTCCGCGGGGCTGATCTCCGTGATCGCCGGCCTCGCGGCGCAGTCGACGCTCGGCAACGTGTTCGCGGGCATGCAGCTCGCGTTCTCCGGGTCCATCCGGGTCGACGACGTCGTGGTGGTCGAGCAGCAGTGGGGGAGGATCGAGGAGATCACCCTGACCTACGTCGTCGTGCACCTGTGGGACGACCGCCGGTTCGTGCTCCCGTCGACGTACTTCACGAGCACCCCGTTCGAGAACTGGACGCGGACGAACAGCGAACTGCTCGGTGCCGTCGAGTTCGACCTCGACTGGCGCGTGCGCCCCGGAGACATGCGCGTCGAGCTCGAACGGATCCTCGAGCGGACCGAGCTCTGGGACCGCCGGGTCCAGGTGCTCCAGGTCACCGACGCCGTGCAGGGGTTCGTGCACGTCCGCGTGCTCGTCACCGCGCACGACGCCCCGTCGCTGTTCGACCTGCGCTGCTACGTCCGCGAGGAACTGGTCGCCTGGATCCAAAGAACGCACCCGGACGCGCAGCCCGTGCAGCGGGTGCTCATGGTGGAGGACGTCGCCGCGCCGCGACGACGCGGCGCGTCGACCGCCGCGTCGTCGGCGCTCTTCGGCGGTGAGCACGACGAGCGAGCCGCGATGTTCACCGGGCCGATCAGCACCTCCGACGTCCGGCCGGCGGACGTGCCGTAGCCGGGTCGACGAACGGACGGGAGGCACGTGGCGGACCCGCCACGTGCCTCCCGTCCGTCGTGTGGTCGCCTCGCGACCCGCTCCGGCTCCCGCCCTACGGCTGACGCGCTTTCACGGCGCGGTCGTCCTCGACCACCGTGCCGATCGCGACGATCGTCGTCGCGAGCCACGCCACCCAGGTGAGCGCGAGGCGCCAGTCGCGCGGACCCTGGCGGGTGGTCTGCACCACGCTGTAGCCGCTGATGATCGAGCTCCACACAGCACCGCTGAACATGAACTTCCGCACGGGTTCCTCCTCCTGGTCGTCCCGTCAACGCTACCGGCCGCTACATTGGAGCGCCGCCGGTCACCCCTGGGCCGGCGTGCTCGTGAGGAGTGAGTGTGCGTCAGGCCGTCATCGGCGGAGTCCTGCTCGTGGTCGGTGCCGTGTGCGTCGCCCTCGGGCTCCTGCCCCTGTCCGACCTCGCCGAGCTGGCCGACCGCGTCGTGCCGGTGCTCGGCTTCGTGCTCGGTCTCACGATCGTGGCCGAGCTCGCCGCCGACGCCGGCGTGTTCGACCGGCTCGCCGACCTCGCCGCCCGCGTCGGCGGCGGGCGCACGATCGGCCTCTGGGCCGCGGTCGTCGTGCTCGCCGTGGTCTGCACCGTGTTCCTGTCGATCGACACGACGGCGGTACTCCTCACGCCGATCGTCATCACGCTCGCCCGGCGCGTGGGGCTCCCGCCCATGCCGTTCGCCCTCACCACCGTGTGGCTGGCGAACACGGCGTCGCTCCTCCTGCCCGTGTCGAACCTGACGAACCTGCTCGCCGTCGACCGCATCGGGCTCGACGGACCGATCCCGTTCGCGGGACTGATGGTGTGGGCGGCGCTCGCCGGCGTCGTCATCCCGTGTGCGGTGCTCCTCGTGGTCTTCCGCGGGAAGCTGTTCGGCCGCTACACGCCCGTGCCGGTCCGTCGGGCGTCCGACCCGGTGTTCTTCTGGTCGGCGTCGGCGGTGCTCGTCGCGCTCGTCGTCGCGCTGACGGCGGGCGTGACGGTCTGGATCGCGGCGGTCGTCGCTGCCGTGCTGCTGGTCGTCGTGGCCGCCTTCCGGGCGCCCTCGGAGCTGCGCGTCTCGCGCGTGCCGTGGTCCACGCTCCTCTTCGCCGCCGGGCTCTTCGTCGTCGTCGAGACGCTGCACACCACGGGGCTCACCGACCCGATCGTCGACGCGCTGCCCGGCGGTACCGGCACCGGCTCCCTCCTGGCGCTGGGCGGCGCGGGTGCGGTGGCGGCGAACGCCATCGACAACCTGCCCGCCTACCTCGTGCTCGAGCCGGCGGCCGGGCACGAGGCACTGCGGTACGCGGCACTCCTCGTCGGGGTGAACGCCGGCTGCCTGATCACCCCGTGGGCGTCCCTCGCGACGCTGCTGTGGCACGCGCGGCTCGCGTCGGAGGGGGTCCACCTGTCGTGGGGGCGGTACATGGCGCTCGGGTGTGTCGTCGCCCCGCTGACCGTCGTGGCCGGGGTGCTCGCCCTGCGTCTCTGACGGGCGCGAAGACCTACAGCCAGTCCTTGCTCTTGAAGACGCGGTAGAGCACGAGCGAGGACGCGATGATCAGCCCGATCGAGGCGTAGAGGCCGCTCCACGCGCTCTCGCCGGGGAACTTCACGTTCTGCCCGAAGAACCCCGTGATGGCCGTCGGGATCGCGATGATCGCAGCCCAGCCGGTGACCTTCTTCATGACGACGTTCTGGTGGTTCGACGCGATGCCGAGGTTCGTGTCGAGCACGCTGCCGACCGCTTCGCGCAGCTGCTCGACCGAGTCCGCGATCGTCACGAGGTGGTCCTGGACGTCCCGGAAGTACGGCCGGATGCCGTCGACCACGAGCTCCGCGTCGCCGTGGAGGATCGACGTGACGCTGTCGCGTGTCGGCACGACGAGCCGGCGGAGCACCCCGAGCTGCTTCCGGAGCACGAACGACCGCCGCTGGATCTGGCGTTCGCGGCTGCTGCCGTGCTCGAACAGGTCGTCCTCGAGCGCGCTGACCGCCTGGTCGAGGTCCTCGACGACGTCCGAGGCGTGGTCGACCACGGTGTCGAGCAGTGCCCACATGAGCCAGGGCACGCCGTGGTCGGCGATGTCGGCGTTGGCGTCGAGGCGGTGCTCGACGTCGCGGAGGTCGACGTCGGTGCCGTGGATGGTGATGAGTGCCCGCTTCGTCACGAAGGCCTTCACCTCGTGGCTGACGAGTTCGCCGGCGTCGGTGCGGCCGCTGACGTCGTAGACCACGAGGAACAGGCTCTCGCGGTACCGGTCGAGCTTCGGCCGCTGCCCGCCCTCGAGGGCGTCCTCGACGGCGAGGGCGTGGACGCCGAGCTCCTCCTCGAGGTCGGCGAGGTCCTCCGGCCGGGGGTCGGTGTGGTCCACCCACACGAACGTGCCGGGTTCGGCGACGAGGTCGGAGACCCGCTCCACCGGGAAGTCGCGTTCCGCTGCGGTGCCGTTCCGCCACGCCCTCGTCATGACCATCAGCCCAGCGTACGGCGACGGCCGGCCCGGGACTCCCGGACCGGCCGCCGTCGTGGTGTGCGTGTGCTCAGTACGCGGAGACGAGCTTGCCGTCCTCGACCTTCAGGTAGGTGTCGACGTCGAAGCTGTCGTCGCCCTTCTTGGCGTCGCCGAAGAAGTCCTTGTACGAGTAGGCGATCTGGCCGTCCTTCGTGCTCTTCACCTCGACGTAGCCGCTGCCGGAGGACTCGACCGTCAGCTCGGGCTTCGACTTCACCGTGTACTGCACCGAGCCGTCGGCGTCGTACGGGCCGTACCAGGGGCAACCGTCGCCGTAGCCGATGTCGGTCTTCTCGGCGCAGGTGTCGATGAGGTCCGAGACGTACTGCTCGGCATCGCGCTCGAGCGCCTTCGTCGCCGTGGGCTGGAAGGACACGTACGGGGCAGCGGACGCGCCGACCTTCACGGTCTTCGTGCCACCGGTGAAGTACTTCGTCCCGCCGACCTCGACCTCGTAGCTGCCGGGGTAGGCGAGCGACTCGAACGCGCCGTTCTCGATCGCGCCGACCTTCTTCCCGCCGACGGTCACGTCCGCACCCTCGAGCACGTCGCTCGCCGAGATCGACACACGGTCGGCGAGCGGCTTCGTGACACGCCACTCGTCCTTCACGAGGAACGAGGTGCCCGTGCGCTCCAGCGTGATGTCACCGGAGCGGTCCGAGCCGCCCTGCTGGTAGCGGACGGTCGCGTACGCGGTGTCGCCCGAGGTCGACACCCGGCCGATGCGGACGTTCGTCGGACGGTCCTCGGCGCTCTCCAGGACGGCGGCGTCGAGCATGGAGGCGTTCGACGGTGCCTCGGTCATCCGGGACGCGGTGTCGGCGTCACCGCGGGCGATGGCCTCGACGTAGCTCCGGGCGGTCGGGGCCGGACCCCACACGTTCGACCGGAGGACCCCCGTGGTGACGGCACCGGCGACGACGACCACCACGACGACGCCGGCGGCGACGAGCGAGCGGACGAGCACCTTGCGGGCCTTCGGCGACAGCGGGGTCGGGGTGGGTGCCTGGCCGCCGATGAACGGCTGCGGGCCGCCGGCGCCGGGCGCACCGACGCCGGGAGCACCGACGCCGGGGGCGCCGACGCCGGGCGCCTGGGCCCACGCGCCGTCGACGGGCGCGTGCTCGGCGGGTGCCCCGGTGCCGTGCTGGTCCGTGGCGGGCGCGGTCGGCGTGGCGGCCGGCTGACCGACGACCGGCGCACCGGCGACGGTCGCGCCGGGAGTGC